>JAILBM010000017.1 GCA_024680925.1 Butyrivibrio sp. | reverse complement strand
TGACCGTATTGGAGCTATGAATCTGTACCGCATGGGAATCAACTATCTCGAAGATAGTCAAGTACCTGATACAGTTACGGCAGAGTAAACTTTGTCGTAAAGGGTGTTGTCAACCACCCTATAATGTAACGCCACTTTAGGTAATAATACCTATTGGGGTCAAAGGTCGGAGGCATAAGCCATTACTACGACTGGGCAGTTACAAGCCCATTACCTTTAGGTGATGGGTAGTTGACATAGAATTCATAAACCTTTGTCGCTTCATATCTGACACCAGGGAAATCTGCCAGTGAATATAGTTCGGACGTCAGACTGTCTTTACTCTTAGTAACAAAATAAATCTGTTCCTTCATATATGTCTTCAAATCCAGATGAAGTACATTATGAGTTGAAAAGATAAATTGCCCTCGATGTTCCATACCATTCACAAAGGCTACGACTCTGTCAGAAAGGATCGGATTTAAAACCCTGTCCATCTCATCTGCAAACACTACCCTGTTTTCGTATACCACACGGAATATTTGAACAGCCCAGGCAAAGAACTCCCTTACACCGGTTGAATCCTGCTGCAGTTCTCTCCTTATCTCATGGCCATCTGCATCCTTGCGAACGATAAGAGATTTACCATAAGGCTTATCATTATCAACCTCGATAGCGCTTATGCTATAGTCCACCATACGAAATATCTCCATAAAACGCGGATCTTTCATAACCTTGATATCTTCATCTCTACCTGCGGGATCATTTTCTCTGTCTTCAGGGACAGCCCCTGGAAGCAAAATGTTCTTAAACCAATTTACCGTCTCTAAGGCATCTTTGTTACCAAGCAAAGCAAGCTTGCTTACAAATAAACCATAGCTGTTATTACTGTTTTTTAAAGCAACTGCAAGTTCGCTGATTTTTCCGTCCTTTTTACCAAACTGCCCTCTTTCTTCACGTTCTACCTCGAACAAGCATGAATAAGTTGCTTTTCTTTTATTTTGTTTATGCAACCCCTCTTTGACAATTCCACTTTTATCGATGACAAGAGTATATCTGTATACTTTTCCTACATCTGAAAGAAAAGTTACTTCAAATCGCTGTTCAGGATTCTTATATGTGAGAAAACTGGACGCATTTATATATGCCCCCACCGACTGAACCTGAGAATTGACATCTACCAGACTCTTTAAGAATTTTAAGCTTCCGATAAAGTTCGATTTACCACCGGCATTCTCACCAACGATAACTGCAGTCTTCAAAAGATCATATTGAGCTTCTGTGGATGTATAGTTGTCCGGAAAGCGGGATTTAACCTTTCCGACAGGTGCTTCCATACTGAATTCACTCTCGACGTTAAAAGAGCAGAAATTATTGAATATGAAATCTATCAGCATCTGTATTCTCCTTCCATACTTATTCACTCATAGTATACCACAAAAATACGTCGTGTAAACCAGATTTTTGTTTTAGTTGATTGATTTTTGATATTTTGTGGCAATAATTTGAATAAAAAACTCCTTTTCAAGACTTACTCGCTTATAAGAGTGCTCTCAAAATTTTCAAAAATATAATAATATATATTTTACATTTATTTATTGGCTTTTCTTTACTTAAATAATTATATTGGAACATTTGAGGAAAACTTTAACCCTCCGATACAGTAAACTTTTACACTACATTTTAACATATATCCTATTTATTTTTGATAAAATATAAGCTATAATAATTTCATTATTTTTGATACTGCAATGATTTTGTGGATGAGGATTTTATCTATAATATTTCATTATTTTTGATACTGCAATGATTTTGTAGATTAGGATTTTGCCTATAAATAATTTTATGGATGAGGATTTTATCTATAATATTTTATTATTTTTGATACTTTAATGATTTTGTGAATGAGGTTTTTGCTGTCAACTACCCATCACCTAAAGGTAATGGGCTTGTAACTGCCCAGTCGTAGTAACGGCTTATGCCTCCGACCTTTGACCCCAATAGGTATTATTACCTAAAGTGGCGTTACATTATAGGGTGGTTGACAACACCCTTTAC
>JAILBM010000412.1 GCA_024680925.1 Butyrivibrio sp. | reverse complement strand
ATACATATTTTTTTCACAAATAAATTATTTATTTTTAATTTTTTGTATAAATTATATACAATAGTTATTTATTTTTGTCTATATTATTTGTATATTTTAACTTCAAATTATGATAATATTAATGTCAGATTGTTAATAATATAACATTTTAGGAGGTTATTATGGCTAGATTTACATTACCAAGAGATGTGTACCATGGCAAAGGTGCTCTTGAAGCACTCAAAACATTTGAAGGCAAAAAAGCTATTGTTTGTGTTGGTGGCGGTTCCATGAAAAAATTTGGTTTCCTGGATAAGGTTGTATCCTATCTTAAAGAAGCCGGCATGGAAGTTGAACTTTTTGAAGGCATCGAACCTGATCCATCTGTAGATACTGTAATGAAGGGCGCCGAAGCAATGCAGAAATTCCAGCCTGACTGGATTGTAGCTATTGGAGGTGGTTCTCCTATTGATGCTGCTAAAGCCATGTGGATCAAGTATGAATATCCTGATACTACTTTTGAAGATATGTGTAAAGTATTTGGGCTTCCAAAACTTCGTACCAAAGCAAAATTCTGTGCTATCTCCTCCACTTCAGGAACAGCTACAGAAGTAACTGCTTTCTCTATTATTACAGATTATACAAAGGGTATTAAGTATCCTATAGCTGATTTCGAAATTACTCCGGATGTAGCAATTGTTGATCCTGAGCTTGCTCACACAATGCCTCAGAAACTTGTTGCTCATACAGGTATGGATGCTATAACCCATGCTATAGAAGCTTATGTTTCTACCGCTCATTGTGATTATACAGATCCACTTGCTCTCCATGCTATCGAAATGATTCAGGCTGACCTTGTTGGTTCCTATAATGGTGATATGGATAAGCGTGATGCTATGCACAATGCTCAGTGTCTTGCAGGAATGGCATTTTCAAATGCTCTTCTTGGTATTGTACATTCTATGGCTCATAAAACAGGTGCTGCCTTTGCAGACTGCGGAGCTCACATCATCCATGGCGCAGCAAATGCTATGTATCTTCCAAAGGTTATTGCATTTAATGCCAGGAACGAAGAAGCCAAGAAACGTTATGGTGTAATTGCAGATTATATGAATCTCGGTGGAAATAATGATGATGAAAAGGTTGATCTTTTGATCAAATATCTCAGAAAGATGAATGATGATCTAAAGATTCCTCATTGTATCAAGAATTACGGAGCTGACAGCTATCCTACAGAACAGGGCTTTGTTCCTGAAAATGTTTTCCTTGAAAGATTACATGATATTGCTGCTAATGCTATTCTGGATGCTTGTACAGGGTCTAATCCAAGACAGCCATCCCAGGAAGAGATGGAAAAACTGCTTAAATGTGTTTATTATGACACAGAAGTAGATTTCTAATAATTTTACATGTACTCGGCAAAAGAGCCTGCTACTTACGTAGCAGGCTCAATTCATTTAATCATATTTAATCAGCTGTTTTCGTTTACGTATATCTTTACTCTACTCTGGATAATATCTGTAACCTCATCAACAGTCTTCTGTCCTTCATAAAATGCCTGGGCTTCTTCACTAATAATATTAGTTACAGCATCATTTGAGAAGGAAACATTATTAAGGCTCTTTAGAAAATCTATTACCACCTCAGTTTCATCCTTTGTTAAAGGCTGAATAATAAGCTCCTGATCACCTAAATAGAATATATCATCATATTCTACTTTATTTCCCTTTTCATCTGTATAATAAGGTCTCTCCATAGCGCGCTGGGCAAGAGTTTCAATTCTCTCCATACTTAAAGGCCATTCACCACTCATGAAATCATCTGAGTTCTGATAATCATCAGAAAGGAAATATCTCATGAATTCCCATGCTCCATCTTTGACATTACTGCTGGAATTAAGGCAAATACGCATTGTTGCATTTATAGATGACATTCCGCCATTATTTGAAGGGAATCCGGAAATAACAATATCCTCTCCCAAGTATCCCTGTTTTGCATATGCATAAGCACTAAAATTATTTAAGGCTGAAACATAAACCAATGATTTATTTTCTCTGTAATAAGCAGATCTGTCTATTTCATAATAGTTTTCGTCAAAAGTATCAGGAACATTCTTTAAAAGCTCCAATACAGCCTTAAAATCATCTGTATTGTAGTAACACTCGTGATTACTCCAATCCATAAAGTTACTTCCTGCCATTGACTGAATATTACTAAACAAATATCCTCTTTCATAAGAACCTGCAAAATCACTCTTGGCAACACCATATTTATCTAAAAGCTTATTTAGATTATCAAGATTCCATTCGCTGACTGAATCATATACAGACTTCTTTACAAAAGCAGTATTAACAGTAAAAGAAGGTGTAATAGCATACATCTTGCCATTATACTTAAATGCCTCTAATATATTGTCAAGATATTCATTCTTGCTTAACTCTTCGTCAGACTCAAATCTATCTGTTAAGTCTTCAAAAAGTCCCTTTGAATAATAGCTTTCATATGGCATCCAAGGTGAAATAACTATAATATCAGGAGCAGTACCTGCAATAATATCATTATTGAATTTTGTCAAACCTGCATTATAATCGGAATCTGTATCATATTTAGAATATATTACAGTCTGAATCTTATAATCAGGATTTTCTTTATTAAATTGAATAACATGTTTTCTTAAAGAATAATCAAAATAGTAAGAACCAAGAGTTATAACCTTTTTATCTACAACATCTTCAGGATTTACTTTTGTAAGCTTGTATAAAACATTTGAGTTATATAAATCCGAATAAAGAATTGCAAGAAACTCTGTTTCACTTATTGCTGCATAAATATCTATTGAATAAGTATCAATATCAGAATCAATATAATTTAAGATAAGGGTCTGTGTTGTATCTCCTACATTAAAACCATATATTCCGGTACTATCTGTACAATAGAAATCATAGCCTATTCCTTCTTTTACGGTGTAATAACCGAAGGATGCGCTATCTCCCATAGATACCTTTTCACCAAGTTTAGAAGCACTTACATCCAGTTCTGCAATATATCTTCCATCTCCATCAGATAAAAATGCATATGTCTTACCCGAGGATACAACAATAGTATTAATAGCCTCACAAGTAGTTGGATCAAGAACATTCTTTACAAGAGAACCATCTTCTGAATTATATAATTCCAGCCCCTTTGTATCATGTATAAGAACACCGTTATCATCTGAATAAATCATATCCAGTACATAATAATTGTCATCACTCTCAGAAGTAGAAAATAATAATACTTTCCAGATTTCATTTAAGGAAAGATCATACTTTATAAGGTAATAAGATTCCGAATAGGTATTTTCATTTTCATAGATATCCAAAATAGCATAAACATTGCCATTCGAATCATAGGTGATATATGGCATGTATGCATTACTATCAATTGTTACAGAAGCATTTATAGCATCAGTTCCGTCTTTAAGAAAAGAAGCTAAATGAAAAACAGTCTGTACATCTTCCGGATTTTCATCCATATCTTCATCTATTTCCTGAATGCTGTATTCAGCTTCAGAAGATTCTTCCCCGGACGCATCTTCTGTTATAGCCTCTTCCTGCAATACTTCTGTAGATTCCTCCAAAGCCTCTTCACTCTCTGCGACTTCACCTTCTATATCATACCCGCCGGTTTCATCTCCTGTCTCAGTATCAGAAGAATTGATATATTCAGTTCCTGCCAAAAACACCCTGTCACCTGCACAATTGATTTTATTAAAATAGCTATAATCCTCAATACCATCAATATACAGCTCTTCCTGACTGTATACATGATTCTTGGAAGTCGAAGATGTAGCTGTTGAAGCATTATCTGATTCACTGTTTTTAGAGCATCCGGTCACACCCATAGCCAAAGTTAAAGCACAGGTTAAAGCAACCGTTCTTTTAAAAATTCCTTTCATAACAATTCCTCCTCATTTATAAAAATTTAAAAGTGCTTCCATTTTTCGCGATGATCATGAATCTTACATTCAAGATCATATTTTCTATCCTTAATATCCTGCCATACTCCTTCTGCAGTCCATTTTTTATGCCTATATCCATATACGATTCTCCACACTAAAATGGCCAAAACAAATACAATGCATATAAATCTTACAAGCATTATAAGGGACAAAATATCTTCCCAACCTCTTGCAATATTCTCCCAATAAGGATAAGTAACATTAAAGGTTCTCATACTTCTGGTTGAAAAATTATTAAGTACATTTATAAGATTAATAAATCCATATCTTAGTGTATTATCTACAGTTTGAATATCCGGTTCCTTAAAACCTATTTTTCCTGCAAGAACCGATCTGGCATAGCCATCTACAGGATTAGGCATTACTACTTCATAGCATGAAATTGCACCCGGATCAGAGGTTGCAAGATCACCTTCTTCCCCAGAACTTCCCACATTGGAAAAACTAACTCCTGTAACAGTTCCATAATTATAAAGTGATGAATAGGACAAAAAGCAATATGCTCCGCTTACGCCTGCGGCTTTGGTCATTTTGTCGTTATCCATTTTGGTTACCCCGGCAATTATATGAGGAACACCGCTGATTTCAATAGTCTGCCCAATAATGTCACTTGAACCGTAAAGCTGCCATGCAAGGTTCTCATCAATCACAACCTTATCATTCATAAGATCATCGCTGTTATAATATGAACCTGCTAAAAGATAAAGCGGATGAAAAAGAAAGAACTCTCCACCGGTACCTATGGCAGTTGCCTCAACAGTTTTTTTGTTGGCAGAAGCAGAAATGGTACCGACACTACTATAACAGTCGATCCAGTTGACTGCAGAATCTTCATCAGATTCAGCATCTGTAAGGGAGTCTTCTATCATAGCCTTATCAATATTGTACCTGATCTCCTTGATCTTATCTTCTGTTACAGAAGTTCCCTGGGCAAAAAACACACTGGCCTGACCGAATGTTTTATCCTCACACCACCGCTGTGATGCATTCTGGTCATAAAGAGAGGAAATCTTTATCCTGCTATATAATCCTAAGGTGCCATATATCAAAAGACATAAAACACAAAATATAAACCTTATGATCTGCCATTTAGACAGATGTTTAATTTTATCAATAATATTATTATAAATTTTCATCATGAATTAGAATTTGAAAGTCTTACCTGTTGTCCTGCTGTAATTGGGCTTGTTGTAGTTGTAATAACATATTCATATCCCTCAAGGCTTGCACTGATTGCACTTGTAGTATCATCACTGGCAAGCACTTCAACATCTACTCTTGAAGCAACGTAACGGTTTCCAAGAGGTGATGATTTCTGATTAACTATCAAAATAAACTTACCATTACTATCCTGTCTTATAGCACTGTTAGGAACAGTAAAATCATAGGATGAAGAGCTTTCTCCAATCTGAAGGCTAATGCTCTGTCCGGCATTCACTTCAGGGCTTTCAATAGTAAATACAAGACTCTTTTTGTTGGCAGGATCAGAAGAATCATTTTTAATTGCTGACAATGTAGCTTTAAAATCAGAATAATACCAAGCATTCTGAGGTTCTGCTATATCACCGACCTTAAGCTTTTTAGCCTGTGTAGTTGAAACAGAAAAGCTTGTTGTCATAGCTTTACCATCTATCTGTATAACTGCAACAGCTGAATCTGTCTTAGTTGATTCGCCTGCCACAAGAGACAGAGAACTTATAGTTCCGTCCACAGGAGAATTTATGGTAGCTCCCACTGCATTTGCTTCAAGCTTTTCAAGTTTTTCTTTTTGGTCAAAAATATCATCACGTTGATAGTCAAGTTTAATTTCAGCACTAATACTGTTCAATAATGCTGTTCTTTCTGCTGTAATCTTTTCGACCTCAGCAGTTGCCTTATCTACAGCTGCCTTTGCTACTGTAATATCATAACCTTTTGCGATAGCCATTTGAGCAGCATAATTAGAAAGCTGACCATTATCTTTAGTATCTAATATAGTGTTATTGTTTATATCTTCAATTTCTTGTCTTTTAGTAGCTATCTGATTGCTTTTATCATCTATTTGATCTTGTATATTCTTGTATTCAGTACTATTTGAATTATATTTATCTCTCTCGGAATACAATACTTCAATTTCAGAATTTAAATTTTCAATTTCTGCATTAAGAATAGCCAAATCATAGGTATTCTGATATTCCATATACTTCGGTGTTAAATCATTATAAGATTTATCTGAATCTATTTTTTCTTTTTCAGCAGTTAAATAATCTAAAACCAACTGCTCTTCAGCCTGCGCTTGAACCGCGGCCTGATATTTATCATTGATTGCCTTAAGCTGAGCCTGATATTCATCTATTGAAACTGTCTTTCCACTTCTAACCCTATTAATAACATCATTATTAATGGTGCCATCTAGTAAAGCCAGCTCATATGATTTCTGAGCTTCCTCCAACTTTGTTCTTGCTTCTTCAAGCTCGGTTGATTCCTTATCCTCAAGATAATAAATAACATCATCCTTATTTACATGGTCACCAACTTTAACCGCTACACTGGAAATCTTACGGGTTTCGGATATCATAACACTGTATGGGTCCTCAGCTTCTACAGTGCCTGTGCCTCTTATCTTTGGTGATACTTTACCGGACTGAACCATCTGGGTTGCAACCTCCGGCAAGGTATAATTCATAATAGTATTTGAAAAGAAAGTAAGAACAAGCATAATTGCCAAAAAAGCAATTGCAAAATCCTTAATCAGATCCTTTCTTTTGTTTGCCTTTTTTTCCTGAACATCAATCTCTGACATTTTTTAATCCTTCCCACAATAAACTTTAATCACACGACTACATATATTTGAAAATAATTTCAAACAAGCTCATCCCTTGATTCCACCCTGATATGAAATACCCTCTACCAGATATTCCTCGCCATACATAAATATCAAAAGAGGCGGAACCATGTATATAACTGCAACTGCAAAAGCAAGACTAATTTCCCCGGAATTAATCTTTGAAAGAAATACCGATAATGGATGCATCTGCTCATCAGATAGTAAAATAAGCGGCTGTTCAACCATATTCCAATAATCTATAAAAATAAGAATTGCTATGGCACAAATACCGTTTTTGCAAAGAGGAAGACAAATATCCGAAAACAGCTTCCACTCTCCGGCTCCATCTATCTGTCCGGCTTCCAAAACCTCCAAGGGAATTCTCTTCATAAACTTTGTTAAAAGAAATACCGCAAAGGGCGAGAAAAAACCGGGAAGCCATATTGCCCATTTGGTATCAAGTATTCCAAGCCAATTGGAAACCATATAGTTTGGTACCAGGGTAACCTGATAAGGCATCATCATCATTATTATATATAGGAAAAAGATTATCTCTTTTACCCTTCCGCTGTATCTGGCAAATCCATAGGATGCCAGTGCCGCAATAAATAACTGAAAAACCACAATAGGAACCACATAAATTACGGAATTCCAAAATTTAAACAAATACTCCGGGCTCTTTAAAAGGACTGTAAAATACTGGCTAAAGGTAACCATATCAGGAATAAACTTTAAGTTTACCGTCTTGGAAATAAATACTTTACCCCCGGTATCAGTCTTTGCAAAAATCGAACCATAATTGGCATTGATTTCTGAAGGAGCCATAAACGAATTAGTAACTGTAAGTATAACCGGCAAAAGAAAGAGAAAAGCAAAGCAGGCTGCAATTACAGTTCCCGTAAGACGCTGAGCTAAAACCATCCTCTCATGCCTTTTACTTTTTTTATTATAAAAAGGTGTCTTCATAAGCTAACTATCATCCCTCAATATCTTTGCCATACCAATTTTCAATAATCATCATTAACGCAACAAGAATACTTATAACCAGCGCCATCATAATAGCTGCCGCAGACAGCTTTTGATAATCCAGCGAAGCAAAAGTATTATTCATAAAATGCTGAAGCATATACAGGGAATCATAAGGATAATCACCTGTAAGCAGATATATTTCTCTAAATACTTTGAAGGAATTGATTAATGACATAATTGCTACAAACAATATAGTCGATGACAGGTATCGCATCTTGATCATCCAGAAAATCTGAAGTCTTGATGCATTTTCAAGCCTTGCAACTTCAAGCAGATCCTTAGGCACACTTGATAAAGCAGCCATAAAAAGGATCATATTATAACCAAGATTTTTCCAGAGAAACAAAACGATGATAACAATCTGGGCATCATTGGATTTAAGCCAGTCTGTCTTACCACCACCAAAAGCCATTACAATAGTATTAACAAGTCCGTTATAGTGAAACAGAACCTGCCAGATAAGTACAATTGAAGCAATCGGAACCATCATAGGTGTAAGAAAGAAGGTTCTGAACTGACTTTTGAAAAAAATCTTTGATTCCATTACTACAGCAAGAAACAATGACAAAATAACTGCCAATGGAACTGCAATAGCAGAAAACTTGATTGTATTTGACGAAGCCAGTTTGTATGCACCATTCTGCGATACCTTTATGAAATTTTCTAAGCCAACAAATTCATGTTGAATCGGATTATTTACCAGAGAATAATAAATTACAACAAAGAAAGGCAAAACAAAAAATGTAAGCACACCAATCAAAGACGGTAACATAAATAACCATGAAGCCCTCTTTTTCTTTGCGATGTTTTTTCGCATCACAGAATTGGTAACCTTCATTGAAGCATTTCGCCTAAGAAGCTTATTTATTTTCTCCCCCATATTAATTTTATTCACTCTTCCCTCACAACAAAACTTTAGTTATAAAACTAAACTATTTATTATTTTACAATTAATTATTAGTATCTGCCACTACAAAATCAGGAACTTCGCCCTTTTTGAACACAAAATAGGTTGAAACCCTTGAATCTCCTACATCTGTAGGTGCAATATAAGTTACAATCACACCATACTGATCGTTTAATTTATTGGAAGCATACCAATCGGAAGTCTGACCTGCCAGAACCAAATGTGGAAATATCTCTTTAAAATCTTCCGAATCCGTATATATTTTTTCAACAGAGCTTTCAGACATAAGATCTGAAGTATCTTCCATTTCTTCAAGATTATATCCCGGATAATAATTGGTTACTGTTATTGAAGTAATGTTATCTCCCAGTTCAATCTTATCAAGATACAAATTATTATCTTTCAAAAATCTTGTAGTGTTTTGAAAACATTCATATACAGGGTAAGACACAGAAATATAAGGTGAACTGTAGTTGTCTCCATAGGATGAAAATTGTACGATACCAATATATTCCTCACTGCTTGCCAGTGAAAAATCATATAATTCCAGATCCTTTATATAAGCATCTTTAAAATCATCATAAAGTAAACCGGAGCCTGTCAAATAATCATTATAGTTGTCAAATTCCAAAAAGCCTGTGGATTTAGCTTCATCGGTCATATAACTGTCATCATAAATATCAAAATAGGCTGTTTTGTACTCATCACATCCGAATACTCTGTCCATAAGCTCTGTATCCACATCATATGGAATGGAAAGCTGTCTGTATACGATTCTTCCATCCTTAAGCCTAAAGCCCATATCTATAGTCCAGCCTGTTGAATAATAATAATTCTTATGGGAATTAATATTATCACAGGCAACTTCAGCCAGCTTACAAAGAGCATCTGTATCAGTTAAATACATCTTCTTTTCAAGAACATCTGCCCTATCTGCATTATATTCATTATAATTATCCCAATATCCATAGGAAGAAGTGTTTACAATAAGACCGCTTTTAATTTCATCTGAATTTGGAACATAGCTGTCATAGCCAAATACATCACTATTATAAATAACGAAAATGATAACTACAGCCACAACAGAAACAACAGTCTGTAATACTCCTTTATAAAATGCCTTAATATCTATCTGTAAAAAGCTCTCCACTATAAGAGATGTAAAAAATGCTCCCATTATCATAGCTACCAGAATCAGTAAACTTTTTGAGTCATCATACATTGGATAGATATTATAGACCAAAGCTCCAAGAACCATACCACATATAACAGAAGCTGATATTTTTACAAGTTTCTGAACAGGGCCAAAGCATATGGTCTTTCCTGCCCACTCAGTTTTACGACGTTTATAAGCTATTAAAGCCAAAATAAGGTACACAGCAGCACTTATGGCACTATCAATAATAAACGGTAAACAAACATTAATTATGGTCTTTACATCACTCATATTCATGGAAGCTGTATAATATCCAAACACATTGTTAGATGAAGCATATGTCATGACAGCATCGTAAACAGGTGAAAGTAAATACATTTCATTCGTATAAGAAGAATAAGTCACAAAAAATATTGATTTATAGCCTGTTATCAAAAGCTCAACACAGGAAATCACAGAAAGACAAAATACAGACATAATAACTGCAGAGAATAAATTGCCTGATACCATTATTCCCAGTATTGTTCCGTTATAAAAGGTAAAAAATACCACTATAGCATAAGCAAAAGCCATAAGAGCCTCTGTCATAACAGCACCGTTGAGAGTTCTCATTATAGCAGCAGTCAAAAGAGTTAATGCTATAGTCAAAAAATAAATTACCAAAAAGGACAAAAAGCCCTGACAATATCTCGTCCAAAAGCGCTTGCGATTGGAAGTAGGCTGACTCAAAAAGAAATCCAGCTTTTTCTGTGAAAAAAGATAATTAAACTCAAGCATCGCAAAAACAATAGCAAGAATAACAACAAAGCCTATTCCCAGTTGTCTAAAGCCTATCATCTTGGAAACGGCATTAAGCTGTTCCATCTTTATAATATCCGGAGTCTGATGATATAAATGACCGTAATTCTCTGCTCTGTTAACCAGAAGAATCACTCCGGAAATATAAAACAACAGCAGTGTTATAAAGGAAACTATCATAGCGGGAGTAATATGAAATCTATGCTTTGCATTAAACTTATTATGCAAGGATGAACTTTTTAATGTCATATCCAACCACCTCCGTTTCACTTATGAATATTTCCTCAAGTGTAAGAGCCAGAATTTCAAAAAAGACCATATTAACTTCTCTGAAATGATTTTCTATTTCTTCTCTGGAGCCACGTACTGTTATGGTATGAAGTCTTCCTCGCACATCATGGATCATGACTTCAAGCCCTTCAAGAGCCTTCTTTTCATCCTCATTTGATGCAAAGACACATTGTACTTTCTGGACATTAAGTTTCATATTCTCAATATCCTCAGAAAGAAGAACACCACCTTTATGAAGAAGTCCCACATGATCACATATATCTTCAAGCTCTCTTAAATTATGAGAAGCAATAACAGGCGTAAGACCTCTATCTGCCATTTCCGCGGCAAAAAGACTTTTTACACCTTGACGAACCACCGGGTCAAGACCATCAAAAGTCTCATCACAAAGTAAATATTTTGTATTAGCACTAATTCCCAAAAGAAGGGAAAGCTGCTTTTTCATTCCTTTAGAAAAAGTGCTTATTTTTCTACCTGTATCAAGTCCAAAACCAATAGCAAGTTTGTTGAACTTAAGTAAATCAAAGTTTTCATAAATACCAGCATAATACCTTGCCATATCATTAGCATTACTATTTGTAAAGAAAAAAGAATCATCTGCTATAAAAAATAGATTTTTCTTTATTTCAGCATTGTCATAAATAGGAAAATGATCCATGCAAACAGTGCCACTGTCAGGCTTGAGAACACCACTCATCATTCTAAGAAGTGTACTCTTACCGGCACCGTTAGTTCCAACAAGTCCAAATACCTCTCCATCCTTAACGGTAAGCGAAACCTGATGAACTGCATTTATATCGTCGAAGTTTTTTTCAAGTTGAACTGCTTCTATCATATGTTTACCCCTCCGTCTGTAATTTTTTCAAAAATCTCCTCTTTGGTGAAGCCAATTTCCATCGCCTCATTTATCAGTGATTGAACTTTAGAAATAATTTCATCCTTTTTAATCTGTTTTAATGATACATCAGTTTTGACATAATTGCCCTTACCCTTAACAGTATAAATAAATCCCTGTCTCTCCAACTCAATATAAGCCTTCTGAATCGTATTGGGATTGGCAGAAAGCTCCATAGCAAGGCTTCTTACAGAAGGCATCTGATCCCCCTCCTGCAATACACCTTTTAAAATCTGAATTTTGAAATTTTCAACGATCTGTTCATAGATAGGCCTGCTATCCTGATAATTAACCAGATTCATTGTCATCTCCCTCGTAAAAAACATTATCGTATAAAGCATGGAATAAATTGCCTATATACATATATATTAAAAGCTAAAAAGCTCTATATACGTTTAGTGCTTGCATGTTAGGGGACACGCAAGCACAAGCATAGAAAAAATAAAGTATGGGGTGTACTATATGAACTAGTACACTTATAAATTAACACTTATATATATTGATGTCAACACAGAAAAATGCGAAAAAAGTGTGAACAGGGTTAGCTAACAGCCGTATGCCCAATAAAAAGGAAGCCCAGGAAAATAAGCGAGCTTATTTTCTGAGCTTCCTTTTTATTGGGCGCATGGCTGTTAGCTAACGCGCTAGTTTTTGAAGCTATGTACCGGGGCTGGGATTCGGCCGCCTCGGTTTACGAAGTTGTCGCAGGCAAATTGATTTACAGGCATAATTGGGGCATAGCCTAAAAGGCCGCCAAATTCAACTGTCTCTCCTACACCTTTGCCTATAACGGGAATGAGACGAACTGCTGTAGTTTTCTGATTTATCATACCAATAGCCATTTCATCTGCAATAATTCCGGCAATGGTTGTATCCTTTGTATCTCCCGGAATAGCAATCATATCAAGGCCAACGGAACATACACAAGTCATTGCCTCAAGTTTTTCAAGAGTAAGCGCACCTGCTTCAACTGCATTTATCATACCCTGATCTTCACTTACGGGAATAAATGCACCGGAAAGTCCACCTACATAGGATGAAGCCATAACACCACCCTTTTTAACCTGATCATTTAAAAGTGCAAGTGCTGCTGTAGTACCCGGAGCTCCTGCATGTTCAACACCGATTTCGTGCAGAATATCTGCTACAGAATCTCCGATAGCCGGTGTTGGAGCCAGAGAAAGATCTATGATACCAAAAGGAACTCCAAGTCTCTTGGATGCTTCTTTTGCAACCAATTGACCAACTCTTGTCACTTTAAAAGCAGTTTTCTTAATTGTCTCGCAAAGAACCTCAAAGTCCTTTCCTCTGACTTTTTCAAGGGCTGTCTTTACAACACCCGGGCCGCTGACACCAACGTTAATAATTCTGTCAGCTTCTGTAACGCCATGGAAAGCACCTGCCATAAATGGATTATCATCAGGAGCATTACAGAAAATAACAAGCTTGGCACATCCAAGTGAGTCATCCTCTTTTGTTGCCTCTGCTGTCTTTTTTACAATGGTTCCCATAAGTCTTACGGCATCCATATTTATACCGGTCTTTGTAGAACCTACATTTATAGATGAACAAACAACATCGGTACTTGCAAGAGCTTCCGGAATAGATTCTATAAGAAGCTTATCTGCTCCTGTCATGCCCTTACTTACCAGTGCTGAATAACCACCGATGAAATTAACCTTTACTTCCTTCGCAACCTTGTCAAGAGTTTTGGCAATCTTAACGAAATCTCCTGTGCTCTTGCAGGCAGCTCCGCCAATAAGAGCAATCGGGGTTACTGAAATACGTTTATTAACTACAGGTATTCCATATTCAGCCGCAATATCATCACCTGTTTTTACCAGGTCCTTGGCTGAATTGTAAATCTTATTATAAATAT
>JAILBM010000337.1 GCA_024680925.1 Butyrivibrio sp. | reverse complement strand
GCTTATAGCCCTGAAGGTTACCCTTAACAACTACTGCACATACAATTACTGCCACTATCGAAATTCCAAAAGACAGCCAGTTCACACTTAAATGAAGTCCCTTTTTATTGAGCCACCCCAGACAATATATTATATCAATTGCTGATAATAAGACCATGAAGAAGAACACCACATTCTCTGTTCTTGCCACTACTGTAGCATCAATATAGATGTATTTGAACTCCTCACTAAGATCTGTCACCAGAAGCATCGGACAATATAGCGCTGCCACGAAGCAAAATGTTGCAAGAACAACAAGCCCGGGTAATGGAAAAGAAAAATCGGCTTTCTCAAGTGCTCCGCATTTGGTAAAAGAGTACCATGTAAGCATAGCCACAATCAAAAGCATCATAAGGATTTCCAAAGTCATCTTATCCTTAATGTCCACAAAACACACCCTAAAGGCATTTATTACAATCGAAAAGAAATCTGTCTTCCTCTCTCCGATTGAAATAGCCATTCTCTTACTATTTCCGGGAGCCAGAACGCTGCACAAAAAACCGATCAAATAAGCAATCATTATTGGCAAAAAAAGTTTTCCTGCAGCCAGAACTTCTTTTTCCTTTTTTTGTGTGTACACAAGATAATAAAATAGCAGAGCACCTTCCGTCATAAATACAGTCAATACACCGCCAAGAGTAGTGAGATTGTTACCTCCAGCCACAATAATTGCCAAGGCGCAGAGTAAAACTTCACGAACAGCAACCTTCCCAACGTTCATTCCATTCTTATTTCTGATAACATCGCACAGAAATAATAAAACCATTGCCATAAAGAAAAGAAATAATGAATGCATAAAAGTATAATGAACAGCACTGTTGAACCAGGTAAATCCCTCTGCAATACCTGTGGCCATCTGTATTGAAGTCAGATACACCAAAAGCGTTATGCAAAGCGCCACCTGTCCGGGCATTCGCAAAATCTTTTTAAAAAGCACAAGTCCAAAAGCCACATATGCAAAGAGCATAGTCCCAACCATTATCAGACCTGTTAAATGGTATAATTTCACATTCCACACCGCCGGCTGAAGCGACATCAAAAAGCAGGATGTATACGTTCCCTGCCAGTCGAAATAAATCTGACGTGTTGTTTCTGCCGCGCTACTTATCGTCTTCATCACTGATCCCGTTGTCATAAATGCTTCTCGAGCCTTTGCACCATAGGCAAAGTCATCCGCCCAGGGATAAGCGAATTTTGAAGCATATATAAATGGTATAAGCGATGCAATCACAAGCACAATAACCACTGCCAGTATCAGATTTATAGGCCCATTCTTTTTACTCATTCAATTTGTGCTCCCCCAATATGCATAATAATATCTTTCAATCAATACACACATATATGTAGTGTATTTCCATCAAAAACAAGTTGTTTCTCGGAAAACATATTCCAGTCTTCCTGTGAAAACTTCTCCTCAAGTTCCGAATCAGGTTCACCTTGTGTAAACTTGCGATCCAGATATACCTCAATTGAATTATGTCTGCTCCATCCACTTGCCTGAGCTCTTTCACTGAGCATAGTCTTGTTAAAGCCTTCAGCAAAAACTGCAACGTTATGATCCTTATAATAACAAAGTGTATCTATAGTATTTCCTGTTTCCTGTTCGTATTCATCAATTCTTTGGCCAATAATCTCCGCATAGTATAAGTCTTCCTGATTCGCTCTGTGTCTTTCAAGGAACACTTTACCAAATCCAATATAATCATAAACTAGAATGAACACAGTAAGCACAATAATCAGTGCTTTTGGAACAGCAGACATCTTTTGGTGCAGGTCAATCTCATGTAGAACATATATTGAAACTACTCCAAACAGCATTCCATAGGAATAAATCATCCTGGGCCAACATGTCGCACTGTTGCCAGTTAGGAACAAGAGAAAGCTTACAACCACGCACCCTGCTGTAATATACAAAGCTCCAACTATAAACCCAAGTCTGTCCTTAACTCCTGCAAACACTCCAAATACAACAGCTAACATGAGTATGATCAGCCACATAACAAAGTAGCCTTTTTCCACATTATAAAAATTCTCAAATGTCACAAAATGGAATATCTGCAGAGTTGTTTTGAAGATATCACTTATCGTTGTATTTACACCAAGTCTGGTAACCGGAAGGAAGAATTTTGCCAGGGCAAAAGATGTCGCCAAGGGAATTCCAAACATCACAGCCACAAATATATTCTTGATCACAAAATCTTTTAGTTTGTTACTATGAATCACCATAAATGGCAGCAATAAAACCACATAGGCAAATATTCCTGTCTGATACATAGAAACGGAAATCCAAAGGCATATCTGGATTATAACTATATCCTGCCAAAGTGGTCTGTCACTTTTGGCTGTCCATCGATTTAATGTAACGATTCCCGCTATTACATTCAGCAAAATAATCAGCATAAACAGGCTTTTTTCCTCAAAGAGCCAAAAATTAATGATAAATGGATTAGCCAAAATGGTAAAGGATAAAACGACGCCCAAAACCTCAGATTTAACATAAGGAAGTAGCATGACCGAAAAACATACTACTGCAAAAGTCAGAAAGATAATTCCTAAAAAATGTGAAAGATGATAAATAAGCCCCGCAGGAATATTCAAAGTCTCAAAAATATAAAAAATAAGCGACTTAAGAGGTCTGCCATTTTCATATAAAACATGTACCCAGGTCCCTTTTTCATGAAAAGTCGAATACGTATCAGTGGCATATTCAAATGAGTAGTCGATGCCAAAGTTTAATAGTACAAGAAATAAAGACAACGCAAGTATTGTCTTATATTTCTTTATACCAATGATTTCATTCCCCATACTTATCTTCACATCCTCAAAAACTCACAATTACTAACTTTAGAAATCACTTTTCCTCATACGTTTTTTCATTTCATGCTGTAATATTTCCATCATGTTCAATCAACGACGAGTTAGTTACATATTCAAGTCCAAGCAATTCATTTACTAATTCTGATGCCTGTTCTGTCTTCACTTCAATAGTAAGATCCAAGCCTGCTTTTGAAGCATTTCTTGCCCTGACCTTGATGATTCCACTATACTTCTCCACCACTGCAAGAATCTCTTTCTCCTTGTCAAAAGCGCTGGAATCAACCACAAGAAGCATGCTTCCTTTTGGTTCGTTCTTAATCTCAAAAAGCGCAATAACCATAGTTACGATAAGGGAAACCACAACTGCTATAAGGGCGAACCCGGCGCCACAGATGATACCTGCACTGATTGCCCAAAATAAAAAAGCCAGATCCATAGGATCTTTTATTGCAGTTCTGAACCTTACGATTGAAAGTGCACCTACCATACCAAGTGATACAACAATGTTCGACTGGATAGTCAGGATTATAGCGGATGTAATAAGAGCTATTATAAGGAGTGACAAACTAAAAGACTTGTTATAAAAAGACTTTTTTGT
>JAILBM010000317.1 GCA_024680925.1 Butyrivibrio sp. | reverse complement strand
TAGCTGTGGTTTTATTTTCCCCAAGACTTACTCCAAAGCCGCTTTGCAGAATAATATCTGCTTTATTTCCTGACAAAATAACCTCTGAGGACTCTTTAACTATATTGGTAAGCATAAAATAGATTATATCCAGTCCATCAGCTTTTCTTGCCTTACCAATTTCAGGAAGAATTCTTGTCTTTATCTCTTCAAGCTCTTCGGCACTTAGAGAATTAATCTGTCCTATGCCTATATTCATATCCTCAACAGTAAACTTTTTGAAATCCTGATGTATTATCTGATCTACTGTCTTAGATCCAAGATTAGAACCTGCTCTGAACATTTCTTTGGAATATTGTTCTTCGTCTATTCCTGCAATAGCTGCCAGCTCTGCTCCGGCTTTTTTGTCTATCTCTGTACAGGTAGGACTTCTGTACATAAGAGTATCAGATAAAATAGCTGAAACCAAAAGTCCTGCTATTGTCTTATCAATTTCCACACCATTTTCTTTGTACATCAGATAAACGATAGTTGATGATGAACCAAGAGGCTGATTTCTAAAGAAAACCGGACCTGCGGTTGCAATGGTTCCAAGTCTGTGATGATCGATTATCTCTAATATATCCGCAGACTCCATTCCGTTAACGGCCTGATTTTTTTCATTGTGATCCACGAGAATGATCTGTTTTTTGCGGGCACCGATAAAGTTACGTCTTGAAATCATACCAACATATTTATCATTTTCATCAAGTACAGGGAAATATCTATGCTTAACCTGTGCCATGATCTGCTGTATATCTTCAATGTAATCAGTAGTATGGAAGGCTACAAGACCTTCTTTCTTCATGAAATAACTAATAGGCATACTCTGATTTATAAGACGTGCTACGGTAAATGTATCATGAGGTGTGGAAATAATCTTACAGCCATGTTCATTGGCCTGCTTGATAATAGTATTGGCAACCTGGGCACCTTCACATACAATAAGGCATCCTGCCTCCATTTCTATGGCGCAAAGTTGTGTTTCATATCTATTACCAAGAATTACCACATCACCCTTTTCAATGTAGTTTTCCATCATTTCAGGGCTTGCTGCGGCTATAACCACTTTACCGCTTGTAAGACAGTCTCCCACAGCACCTGTTACAAGAGTTCCGTCCAGAGTTTCAACTATATTTTTATAACTTGTATTAGCTTTACTTAAGATATCTGAATCATAAACATCCATATAGGTAGTTACAATATCACCGATTGTAATAAGTCCTGCCAGCATATCCCCTTCAGTAACGCATAAAGTCACAACATCTTCATCGTTCATGGCTTTCCATGCAGCCTTTAGGGACATATCCTTAGAACCACCGGACATCTGTCTTATTTCAAGATCGGATACCTGTGTTCTTACATCGTTTATATATTCCGGTTTCTCTACACCAAAACGCTTTAAAACAAACTGAGTTTCTTCATTAAGATGTCCGCAGCGCTTTGCTTCATAATTTCTTCCGGTAATCTTTTTTTTGAGATTTGCGTAGCAAATAGCTGCACATATCGCATCAGTATCAGGGTTTTTGTGTCCTATTACATAAACAGGTCTGTTTTCTGTCATTGAATCCTCCGTAAAATACAAGGCTCTATGCCTGTACTTTCGCAAATAATATGTTTTTGTTTAATAATCCCTTTTTTGATACACAGCTTTATTTTACACTCTTACTGTCATATTCATCAAGAAAATGATGTTTTTTTCCGTCAGCAGTTTTATATGCCACTACTGTATTAAGGTTTACATTCTCGACGCTTTTAAAGATATTGGCCTCTATATAAGGACTTTTTTGGCTAAGTTCCTTAATAAGGGCTTTTATCTCTTTACGCTTTGAATTTTCTTCACTGCTTGCACTGGTTACACTGTATTCGGTAAATCTGCAGGCACAGCGTATAAAATGAAGATTATTATAATTCATCCAGTGGATAATATCCTCTTCTCTTATAAAATAAAGAGGCCTTATAAGCTCCATGCCTTCAAAATTTGTACTGTGAAGCTTTGGCATCATAGTCTGAACCTGCCCGCCATAAAGCATACCCATAAGAATTGTTTCTATAACATCATCATAATGATGTCCAAGAGCTATCTTATTACAGCCAAGCTCCTGAGCTTTGGAATATAAATATCCTCTTCTCATTCTCGCACAAAGATAACAGGGAGACTGCGGAATATCCGCAACAACATTGAATATATCCGATTCAAATACCTGCACCGGTACATTTAACAATCTGGCATTATTAATTATGGTCTTATAATTTATATTATTGTAACCTGGATTCATTACAAGAAATACCACTTCAAAGTTATGCTTTCCGTGTCTTGCAAGTTCCTGAAAGAGCTTGGCCATAAGCATGGAATCTTTTCCGCCGGATATACATACGGCAATCTTATCTCCATCCTTTATAAGCTCGTATTCATTAATAGCCTTTGTAAACTTGCGCCAGATTTCTTTTCTGAATTTCTTTATAATGCTGCGCTCTATATCGGCACATCTTTCTCTGGCAGCCTGTTCATCTTCCATGAACTCTTCTATTTTTACCCTAAGGTAAGAATAAAAGCCGCTTTTAATGCTGTATATTTCGTATCCCAAGGGCCAAAGCTTTTTTACTATCTTTTCAGAATTTATTCCTGTATAACAAAAAAGATAAATAGGCTTATCCTTAGGAAGTTCATTTATATGTTCATCAAACTCTTCCCAGTATATATTAACGGCACCGGGATAGGTTTCTTCTTCAAAATCTTTTTTTGCCCTGATATCTATAATAAACTTTGGGCGATCGTCAGACAAAAACTGTTCAATAGTTCTGGTTATTTCCATAAATAATCTCTCTGTCTTTATAGGTCAAAAGTCACATTTTTCGATTATACTCTTGAAGACTTAATAAAACAAGCTAAATATAAATTACCATCCACTATGTAAAATAGTGAATGGTAATAATAATTATGATTCAAACTGGCTGTTATAGAGCTTGGAATAGAATCCTCCCATTTCCAAAAGTTCTTCATGGTTACCCTGTTCTATTATCTGTCCGTTATTCATTACGAGAATAATATCTGCTTCTCTTATGGTTGAAAGTCTGTGAGCAACAATAAAACTTGTTCTTCCCTGCATCATTCTGTTAAAGGCATCCTGTATCTTGAGTTCTGTACGGGTATCAATTGATGATGTTGCCTCATCAAGAATAAGCATCTGGGGAAGCTGGCACATAACTCTTGTAATACACAAAAGCTGTTTCTGACCTTGAGAAAGGTTACCGCCGTCTTCACCAATAACAGTATCATATCCCTGTGGGAATCTTTTTATAAAATCATGAGCTTTAGATGCCTTGGCAGCCTGTATCATTTCTTCATCGGAAATACCTTCCCTGCCCATGATAATATTTTCTCTGATGGTTCCGGCACGAAGCCAGGTTTCCTGAAGTACCATTCCAAAGCTGTTTCTTAAGGCATTTCTTGTCATATCCCTGACATCACATCCGTCAACAACAACAGCACCCTTATCAACATCATAAAATCTCATAAGAAGATTTATAAGAGTTGTCTTACCGCAGCCTGTAGGTCCGACAATGGCAACTCTTTGTCCCGGTTTAACTTCTACACTGACATCATGCAAAAGAGTCTTACTCTTATCATAGGAGAATGAAATATCCTTAAGATCGATTTTTCCTACGGTAGCACAGGTATCAAGAGCTTTCTCTTTATCCGGAATCTGTGGTTTTTCATCAATAAGTGCAAATACCCTTGAAGCGCAGGCAATGGCATTTTGAAGCTCTGTTATAACACTGGATATTTCATTAAAAGGCTTAGTGTATTGATTAGCATAGCTAAGGAAAATAGTAAGTCCACCTACAGTCATTACTCCGGAAATACATGCAAATGCACCTGTAAGTGCAACTGCCGCATAAACGATGGCATTAACAAATCTTGTAGCAGGATTTGTAATTGAAGAAATAAACGTAGCCTTAACTGAAGCATTTTCCAGTCTGTCATTTATGGCATCAAACTGTTCCATATTTTCATCTTCATGGGAAAAGGCTTTTACCACATGAAGGTTACCTATCATTTCGTCTATCATAGAAGTCTGATCGGCTCTGGCCTCTGACTGCCTCTTAAAAAGTACAAAGGACTTGGAAGCTATAAATCTTGCTACCAGGAGTGAAACCGGTGTTAAGATAACTACCACAAGAGCAATTCTCCAGTTCAGATAGAACATAAAGAACAAGGTTCCTATGATAGTCACTACTCCTGTAAAAAGCTGCGTAAATCCCATTAATAGACCATCTGCAAAGGTATCCACATCAGCAATGATACGGCTTACCACATCACCGTGCTGATTGGAATCAATATATTCAAAAGGAAGTATCTGAAGCTTACTAAAGGCATCATTTCTGACGTCACGGCTAACCTGGAAAGTGATTCTATTGTTTATGGCATTCATAACCCACTGGAATATTCCTGTCATAATAACCACTACAGCCATTTGAGTAAGGATCTTAACTACATTTGCCAGGTCAACTTTACCTTGACCTACAATATAGTCAATTGCATTACCTGCAAGAATCGGCGCATACAATGTAAGCAGTGCTGATGCTATAGCAAGCAGCATTGAAACAAATATAAGTATTCTGTATTTTCCAACGTATTTAAGTACCTTTTTTAAGGCACTTTGCTGTGAATTATTATTGCTCATTAGTTGCCTCCTTTCTGCTTTTTGAACTGTGAATCATAGATTTCACGGTAAACTTCACAATTCTTAAGAAGGTCATCATGGGTTCCGATACCCACAACTTCTCCTGCATCAAGCACAACTATCTTGTCGCAGTTTTTAATGGAAGCCGTTCTTTGAGAAACAATAAAGGTCGTTGGTGCATCTGCCATATTTTTAATGGAGGTTCTAAGCTTGTAATCAGTTACAAAATCAAGTGCAGAAGCACTGTCATCCAGAATAAGAATATCCGGTTTTCTAACCAGTGCTCTGGCTATGGTTAGACGCTGTTTCTGACCACCTGAGAGGTTTTTACCACCCTGGGCAATAACAAAGTCAAGCTTTCCGTCTTTACCCTCTACAACCTCTTTTGCCTGGGCAACTTCCAAAGCCTCATATATTTCCTCATCGGAAACATTTTCTCTTCCCCATTTCATGTTATCTCTAACTGTGCCTTTAAATAATACGGCTTTTTGTGGGACTACACCGATATGTTCTCTCAAGGATTCTGTATTATATTCATTAACATTTTTGCCGTTTATATAAACAGCACCGCTGTTAACGTCATAAAATCTTGGAATAAGGTTTACCAGTGTCGACTTACCACTACCTGTACCACCGATTATTCCTATGCTCTCTCCTTTTCTTACATGAAGATTAACATCTGTAAGAGCTTCAACGTTGTCTCCGGGATACATCATTCCGGCATGGTCAAAAAAGATATAGTCTTCAGCCCCTGCTGCAGCAGACTTATAGGTAATATCTCCGTCCTTCATGGAAGGTTCGATTTCCATAAGACTTTCGATACGATTTCCGCAGGCAACGGCTCTTGTAATATTAAGAATAAGATTTGCAAGCTTTACAAGCTCTACAAGAATCTGTGACATATAGTTATAAAGAGCAACTACACTACCCTGGGTAAGAATACCTGCCTGAACACTGATGGCACCTGTGTAAATAAGATAACAGATTGCCATATTAAGTATTACGTAGGTAAGAGGATTCATAAGAGCAGTTACACTTCCTACGTGCTTTTGAATATTTGTAAGCTCATTATTTCCCGCAAAAAAGGTAGCTTTCTCTTTTTCTTCATTTCCAAAAGCCCTTATTACTCGCACACCTTCAAGATTTTCTCTGGTAAGTCCAAGCACTCTGTCAAGTTTTTCCTGAACAATCTTGTACTTTGGTATGCTCCATAGCATTATTCCAAATACCACCACAGACAAAAGAGGTATTGTAACTACAAATATAAGAGCTTCCTTAACAGAAATTGTAAATGCCATTATCATGGCACCAAAAACAATAAAAGGGGATCTTAAAAGAAGTCTCAGTGTCAGATTAACACCCTGCTGAACCTGATTCATATCACTGGTCATTCTGGTTATCATTGTTGAAGTTCCAAGTTCATCAATCTGTGAATATGATAATGATTGTATATTATTAAACAGTTCATGCCTTACGATTTTGGCAAATCCGGCTGAAGCCTTAGCAGCAAAATACTGTGCTGTTATGGAAGATACAAATCCTACAGCAGCAAGAAGTACCAGTATCAACCCCATTTTAAGCATATATCCTGTATCTTTACCGGCTATTCCCTTATCTATAAGAGCAGCCACAACCAGAGGCACTATAAGTTCAAAAGAAGCTTCCAGCATCTTAAAAAGCGGCGCCAATATAGTTTCTTTGGTGTACGGTTTCAAATACACAAGCAATTTTCTCATATTTTCTCCAATCTGATTTTAGTAGTTGATTCGCAGTCCCTTAGGATAATGATTCTTAAGGCTGCCTCCCGCATACTTAGCCCATCCTATGCTGTAACCATCACAGGTTATAAGATTCCATCCCTTCTCACATTCACATCTGAAGGTCTGGCCATTAAGATAAGATTTAATATCCAAGCTTTCTGAAGAAAACTCATAACTCCTTTTAACCATATCACAATTAAGATATAACGCAAGTGCGTGTGATGGTTCGAATCTGTCTTTTTTGACAGTTCCAAGATGAAGTCCCGGTCTTAAAACCTTTAATCCATCAGTGGATGGCATATCCTTAGGTGCAAGATAAAGCTGATCTCCAAAGGCAAAAATAGTACCATTTTCCTTAAGGCTTTTGATAGTTTCTTCCTTTAAGCTATCCTTTGCAAATTCTTCCCAGGGAAGAAGGGCTTTTCCCTTTAAAGCTTTAACTCCGCCTCCCGGAACAAATGAAAAACTGTTAAGATTTTCATCACCTTTTTTCTTAAGAACTGCCAGAAAATGGCCCTCTCCCCTAAGCTTATGGGGCCAAAGCCTTATGCAGAAATCAAGATTATCTGCCGGGATTACTTCACTCCCCTTTATAAATACTTTATTATCACCGGAAATATATGCCGGATTTCCACCACTCATGTTATCTTTCTTTAAAGCTTTCACCAGCTCGAATTCAGGATGTCTATGCAGGAATGCAGACACTGTGCCTTCATTCTCGATTGGCGCAAAGGTACAGGTAGAATATACAAGTCTGCCTCCAGGTGAAAGCATATCGGCTGCATTATCCAGTATTTCAGCCTGTCTGTCTGCACAGGCTTGAGTATTCTCCATACTCCATTCCTTTATTGCTACCTCGTTTTTTCTGAACATCCCCTCTCCGGAGCATGGGGCATCCACCAGGATTTTATTAAAAAAGCCATCAAAGACCCCTGCAAGTTTAAAGGAATCTTCATTGGTTACCATGGCTTTTTTTATACCAAGTCGCTCAATATTAAGAGAAAGTATTTTAGCTCTCTGAGGGTTTATCTCATTAGATACAAGAAGCCCCTCGTTATTTAAAAGTGCTGCAATCTGAGTAGATTTACCTCCCGGAGAAGCACAAAGATCAAGTACCCTGTCACCTTTTTGAATATCAAGATAAGTTACCGGAGCCATAGCACTGGCTTCCTGAATATAATATAATCCGGCTTCATGATAAGGGTGCTTGCCGGGGATATCCTCCTGCTCATAGTAAAATCCCCTCTCACACCATGGAACAGCCGTCAAATGAAAACGGGACTTATCATTAAACAAAGGCTCGCCATTTTCTGATATAGCGGCTTTTAGGGTATTAACCCTAAGGGACTGATAATTTAAGCAGTCCTCTCTAAAGCAGGCTTCAAAATCATTATATTCATCTCCAAGAAGAGTTTTCATTCTGTTTACGAAAGCTTCAGGTAACATACAAATCTCCTGTTAAAGCCTATGGCTTAAATACCAAAATGCTTATATTTTATACATGAAAAGTGCCGCATCACTGCGGCACCCCTAAATAACAATATTTATTATAATAAAAAATACAAAAAATCTCAAATTTTATTTCTCTTCTTTATGTTCTTTAAGATATTTCTTAATGCCCTTAAAGGTCTGAGGGCTTATTATATGCTCGATTCTACAGGCATCATTTTCTGCAGTTTCGGCATCTACACCTGCTACCATCATAAGGAACTTAGTCAGGTTGGTATGTCTGTCATAAACTGCCTTAGCCTTTTTAGTACCTTCTTCAGTAAGCTGAAGAGATCCGTCATCTGCCATTATTATATAACCGGCATCCTTTAACAAACCCACACCTCTTGAAACACTGGGTCTGCTAAAGCCAAGCTCAGTTGCAACATCGATAGAACGAACATACCCATTCTTCTTCATTAGAACATAAATGGTCTCTAAATAATCTTCTCCCGACTCATGCATTTTATTTTTATCTGACTCACGGTCATATCCCATAATTTTAACACGCTCCACGTAAATACTTATTTTTATTAATGTTAGCTTATACTTACCTTTTTTGCAAGCATCTCACGCAGATTACCGGACTTCAAAAGCTGCCTCATCATATTCTCTGTAATATCATCATAACTTTTAAAAAGCTTAGTGGTTTTTTCTGCATGAGAATAAACTTTCCAATATCCACTGCAGATATAATTCTGACCTCTGTTATTTATAAATCCGTATACATCCTCCAAAGGATATCCCAGCACAATCCCCAATTCATGTGGAAAACCAGCTTTACCTGCCTGATATTTCTTATATCTTTCTGCAAGCTCAACAAAGACTCTGTCAATTTCAAAGGAATTATATCCCAATTGTATTAAAAAAGCTTTATTTGTATCGATACTTATATATTCCTGAAGCTTATCCCTATTATAAAGCAGTATTGTAACCTTATCATTCCTTCCGGATAATACGTAAAGTTTAATATTACTGTCTTTTAACAATTCGCAAATCTGTCTGTACCCTTCAATTGTTGTTACCAGCAAATTGGAAATTTTCAAACCTGCCAAAACAGGTGCACAATTCATAACAATTAAATGTTGAATATCCTTAATATCGATTTTATCACAAAGATCACTGCACATAAAAACCCCTAACGTATTCTAAACTTCCCTCTCCCATAGAATCTTAAAAAAGGGGCTGAGAATAACCCCAGCCCCCATCTTTGATTGATTATGCATTAGCAAGAGCTTTCCCAAAATTCTGAGCTTCAGAAATAGCTGAATCATCAGGATCATTATTGGCAATAAGTCCCTCACCTGTAACAATAGTTGCACCTGCTGCAGACATTCTGTCTACCCAGTCACGCATCCACTGGCCGTCTCCCCAACCATATGAACCAAAAAGACCAAGCTTTTTACCTGAGCACTTTCCTTCAAATTCAGTTACGAATGGCTCAACTACTGTTTCTTCAAGATTTTCAGCACCCATAGCAGGACATCCCAGAGCAACTACATCATCTCCTGCAAGTGAATCAGCTGTAACATCATCAAATGTAACAACCTCTACATCTGCACCTGCACTCTTTGCACCTTCTGCAATGGCATCTGCCATTTTCTGTGTGTTACCTGTACCGGTCCAATAAACAATCTTAACTTTACTCATTTTAAATCCCCTTTCGCTTTTCTCCTCTATCTCTAAGGATATATTTATTTGTAAATTTCTTGGATATAAGAAATTACTAACGAATTAAAATGAATCAAATTGTCAAAAAATATCTCTTTAAAAGCATATCTGCCGTGATGGCAAGGCACGGCAGATATCAGGTAGGAGATTTCTTATGACTATTGTATGTCACCGTTAGCAATCTGCTAATTGGCAGTTAGCTTTTGCTAACACAATCATATTAGCATATGCTAACATCTTATGCAATAGTTTTTTTATTTATTTTTTTGAGAATCGTTTTCAAAAAGATTACAATAAAAAAACCGGAACTCTTTTTTAAAGAATCCCGGCTCGTTAATCGATTATATTTTGTTGTTACCTTATATCTTTACATATAACATCAAGCAGTTAATAAAGCTTCTAAAGCCTGTATAGCATCATTTTCATCTGTACCTTCTGCAGCAAGTGTATAAACCTTATCAGTTGACATTCCAAGTGACATTACACCCATAATGCTCTTTAAGTTTATCTTCTTGTTATCAGACAGGATAAAACTGTTTGAATCAAATTTACAAGCTGTCTGTACCAGATTAGCGATGCTGTTTGGTGCCTTTGTAAAACCGTTTGATAGACTAATTTCTTTTGAATTCATGTCAAAAATTCCCCTCGCAGTAAAATAAAATATTTAGCCACAAAAAGCAAATAACTAAAAATCTTTATCTGCTACTCTATGGCAACAACATAATATGTTTTAAAACAAAAATCATTATTTTGCAAGGGATATTTTTAACAATATATTTAAATCATTGGAAAATAAGGGTTTGTGCGAAATATAAATTTTTTATAAAGTAACTTTGTATGTCTATTTTTCTTTGTACAGGTTTAATTGCAAATTATATTGCATTTAAATTTAATAGAAAATTCAAAGGAATCTCTTATTAAATAAAAAAAGAGACCTATGTATCACTACATAAGTCTCTTAAATTCTTATTCAATTATTTTGCGAAATCAGTTGCTCTGCTTTCTCTGATAATATTAACTTTAATCTGTCCAGGATATTCCATTTCATTTTCAATCTTCTTAGCAATATCGTGGGCCATCAATACCATCTCAGCATCGTTTACCTGATCTGGAACAACCATTACTCTAACTTCTCTTCCGGCCTGTATTGCAAAGGAATGATCTACACCCTTAAAGCTATTGGTGATATCTTCCAATTCTTTTAATCTTGTTGTATAAGTTTCCAAAGTTTCTCTTCTAGCACCAGGTCTTGCAGCAGAAATTGTATCTGCAGCCTGAACAAGTACAGCTATAAGAGAAGTAGGCTCTACATCTCCATGATGTGCCTCAACTGCATTAATAACCAGCTGAGATTCTTTGTATTTTCTACAAATATCTACTCCAAGTTGTATATGAGAACCTTCCATTTCATGATCAACAGCTTTACCGATATCATGAAGTAAACCGGCTCTTTTTGCCATTCTAACATCCAGTCCAAGCTCTGATGCCATAAGTCCACATAACTGTGCAACCTCTACAGAATGCTTTAAAACATTCTGACCATAGCTTGTTCTGAATTTCATACGTCCAAGAAGTTTGATGATTTCAGGATGAAGTCCATGAACACCTGCTTCTAATGCAGCATTTTCACCTTCATCTTTAATCTTCTGTGCAACTTCTTTCTGTGCCTTTTCAACCATTTCTTCGATTCTTGCAGGATGGATACGTCCATCTACAATAAGTCTTTCGAGTGCTATACGGGCAACTTCACGACGAATTGGATCAAATCCAGAAATAACAACAGCCTCAGGTGTGTCATCGATAATAAGATCAACACCTGTCATTGTTTCAAGAGTTCTTATATTACGACCCTCTCTACCAATGATTCTCCCCTTCATTTCATCATTTGGCAACTGAACAACTGAAATAGTTGTTTCAGAGACGTGATCTGCTGAACATCTCTGAATAGCGCCAACAACAATTTCCTTGGCTCTTTTCTCTGCCTCTTCTTTTGCTTCAGCCTCAATATTTTTAATCATTATGGCTGAATCATGTTTTACATCTTCTTCAACAATTTTTAAAAGATATTCCTTTGCCTGCTCGGAGGTTAAGCCTGAGATTTTTTCAAGTTCTTTCAGTCTTTGCTCACTTAGTTTTGCAACCTCTTCTTTCTTTCTGTTCAGAGATTCCTCTCTCTGATTCAGGCTGGCTTCACGTTTTTCAACAGCCTCGGTTCTCTTTTCGACGTTTTCCTCTTTCTGCTGAACTCTTCTTTCAGAGCGCTGAACCTCATTTCTTCGGTCCCTAACCTCTTTCTCAAGTTCATTACGGGTTTTCAGTGACTCTTCTTTTACTTCAAGCATTTTTTCACGCTTGGTTTCTTCAGCAGTCTTGAGTGCTTCGTCAATAATCTTTCTTGCCTTTTCCTCAGCTGATCCAATCTTATTCTCAGCCTGTTTCTTATGATAAGCATTAGCCAAAGCCAGTGTTACCAGAACAGAAATGACAAGACTTGCTACTACTGCAATAATTACAGTGGTCATTACAGGAGCACCTCCTTATTCTATTTTCATTGTACAGATTTTCTATAGAATCCCCTAAATAAGGATATAACTATATACAATTTTACAACACTATTATTGTATCGTTAACAGTCAGTAGTGTCAAGTGAAAGCGCACTTTTGATAACACTTGTTGTGAATCCTTTCCTTGCTAAAAAGGCCATTAGGCGCTGTTTTTCCTTAAAATCACAATTATCGGGATCATACTTTTTCTTTCTCAATAACTCTACCGCCTGATTAAGTTCAATATCATCATCTCTGTTAGCATAGGCTTCTTCCATCAACGGAATTAATATATCTTTTGAAATCCCTTTTGAAGTTAAATCCTGTATAATCCTGTTCTTACTTCTAAGCTCAATATAATAATTTATATAATCAGAGGCATAGCGCTCATCATTAACATAATTATAGGATTTTACATAATTTAAAGCTGCATCAATACAGTCCGGAGTATATAACCCCTCAGATAACTTCTGACGCAGCTTATATTCTGTATAATCTTTTTTTTGAAGAAGATTCATTGCTCTCTTTATCGCCCTTTTGGGAAGCAATTCTTCTTTTATCTCATTATAGACAGTTTCTGATATCTCCTGTCCTTCCTGTAAATGATAATTACGCACTTCTCCTAAATATAGGAGAAATGCGTACTCACCATCTAAATATACTTTTACTCTTTTATTATCAAACTTTTGCAGCTGGCTCACTATCATCAGCTTTTGCCTTGCCCTTCTTAGTTTTTGAATCTGAAACATTAGTATCCTTCATGAGAGGATCTTCCTGAAGACCGTAATGTGCTCTTACCTTAGCTGTAACATCAGCAAGGATTTCAGGGTTATCCTGCAGGAACTGCTTGGCATTCTCACGTCCCTGTCCAATCTTATTTCCTTCATATTGATACCATGCGCCTGACTTATTGATAATATCAACATTAGCTGCAAGATCCAGTACATCACCGGTATAGGATATTCCCTTACCGAACATAATATCAAATTCTGCTTCCTTGAAAGGAGGTGCAATCTTATTCTTAACTATCTTTACTCTAGTTCTGTTACCGATAGACTCACCACTCTGCTTGATCTGTTCGATTCTACGTACATCCATACGAACCGATGAATAGAATTTAAGAGCACGACCACCTGTAGTTGTCTCAGGATTACCGAACATAACTCCGACCTTCTCACGAAGCTGGTTGATAAATATAACTGTACAGTTAGATTTACTGATAACTGCTGTAAGCTTACGAAGAGCCTGTGACATAAGTCTTGCCTGAAGGCCCACATGGGAATCACCCATCTCACCATCAATTTCAGCCTTAGGAACAAGAGCTGCTACAGAGTCAACAACTACTATATCAATAGCGCCTGAACGAACCATGGTCTCTTTGATCTCAAGAGCCTGTTCACCACTATCCGGCTGTGAAATATAAAGATTATCAATATCAACACCAATATTTCTTGCATATACAGGATCTAAAGCATGCTCGGCATCAATAAAACCGGCAATTCCGCCTCTCTTCTGAACTTCTGCAATCATATGAAGTGTAACTGTTGTCTTACCACTGGATTCCGGACCATATATCTCAATAATACGTCCCTTAGGAATGCCGCCAAGTCCAAGAGCAATATCAAGACTAAGTGAACCTGTTGGTATTGTTTCAATATTCATCTGTGCGCTTGAATCACCAAGTTTCATTACAGCGCCCTTACCAAACTGTTTCTCAATCTGTCCAAGTGCTGCTTCTAAAGCTTTTTGCTTATCATCTCTTTCCATTTCAATTCCTCCTAGCGAACATTCGTTTGATATAATAATAAAACAAATGTTCGTACATGTCAAATAATAATTTTTTTGTTTTAAGCCTTTTCAAAAGTAATATGTCGATTATTTGTTTTGAAAAAATTGGCGAACAGCCTGAGCTATCTGAAATATGTGCAGATTTGCACAACAAAGAGATATTAGCATAAGTCTAATAAAAATGCAATATACTTCATTCATCATAATCCGTTTTAAACTAATATAACTTTTTAAGATAATATAACTATAGAGATCAATGCTTTATCTCATATTGCTATACAAAATAAAATTTCTAAAATATCCTTTTAGGATAAGAATGACTCCCCCGATTGAACTTATCTTATTTTTTACAGCTTATTGCTTATCAAAAATGTCTTTCATAGGATAATTCGTATTAGTTATTATATTCTTATCCTATTTACAGGCTCTTGTATTTCCAAAAACACTCTTCTTTATAGGATAATTTCCATTAGTTATTATATTCTTATCCTATTTACAGGCTCTTACATATATATCCCTTTTTTCATAGGATAAATATTACATATTCACTTTATTTTATCCTATTTTTCACATATACATAAATCCAGTAAATCAGAAACATAAATAATAGTTTCAGCATTTTTTAACTAGCTACAATAATTCTTCTATCATATTCACAGCCCTGTCATTTCTTTTATTTCCATCTCTTTTCTATTAGTGTTATCTCCTTAAAGTCACCACCTGTTTTTCCTATATCTTTCATCTTCTTACTCATTTCTCCAACTTCGCTTCCATATACCTTTCCTCTCCTTACTCTTTCATTTCTCTCTAATTCCTAATAACTTTCCCCACTAACTGCCCCATCATCACCTCTCTACTTCTTCCTCATGACCTCCCAACAACTTCCATAAAATCCCATCACCACTAAGATTCCAAAATAACTGGCATGTCTCAGCATTGTATCATTTAATCTTCTAAAGATATAAAAAAACTGTTTCAATAAGACTTTGTCTTATTGAAACAGTTTTTCTCTAGCGTGTTTTTCATACAATAACCAACAATTACATGCTAATAATACAAACACAATAATAATTATTTTTATAATTTAAAAGTAGATAAACACCTTTATAAATTTATCTTTAATTATACAATAAATGCAAATAATGCCAGCTTCGATATAACCAGTTCCCTTACTATAATCCCCATTTCCTGCTTTTCCACAGGAGACAGGGCAACAAATTTATCTATGGTATAAAGTTTTTCCTTAAACTGGTCTTTTTTATTCTTCTTATATTGAGAGACCCTGACTTTGGCCTTTAACTGTCTAAAGACACGATAATCTTCATCCTCTGTGGTCATATAATATAAATGGCTTTCGATAGTTGTTTCTTCATTGGTGTTATGTTTTATATACCTTTCGATAATGGTCTTAAACTTAAAAGGAACCATCTCATTTGCAAGAAGCTCCCTATAATTATATCTTGCACCGAAATAGTTTTTTTCGGCATCCTGCATATAATATTTAAAATCATCTTCATTAACTACTTTATTAGCAAGCATCATAGGCAAAATCCTCTTTTATGGTAGTTTATAATGATCCATTTAAATCCTTGTTAAAATCAATAATCTTCTTCATTAAAATCAATATCTTCAATATTATTGGCAGAAAGCTTTATGGCTTCAATTATTTTTTCTCTTTCCCAGCCGGTTTCCTCCATAAGCTCTTCTACTGTGACTTTTCTCTGAACCTGCTCCGAAAGCTCCTTTGCTCTGTCTGCAACTTCCTGAACCTTTTGTACTGCAGTATTGGCTCTTCCGGCTTCATCAATATTTTCAGCAATAAGATCTTCCATGGCATCCATCATCATTCTGCCAAGAAAGGCATCTGCTTCCGAAGGCTTTTCAATGGCATTAAGCATGGTTACACCTCTTGTAAGAGCCACATTACCTTCACCGATAAGATCTTCCAGATAAACACCCTGCTCTGCATAAAGCTTTGCAATGTCAGGAACATTTTTTAAATAAATTTCGATCAGCTTTTTCTGAGCATTTATATCTCCTGCCATGGCAGAGATGGTAATACCCTCTTTTTCAGCATCAGAAACATCCGGAAGCATTTCAAGTTCATCAAGGTATTCCTGAAGATAACTGCTTTCCTCACCGGTGAGAATCTCATCAGAATCCAAAGCTTCTCCAATACCTATATTATGGTTTTTAAGATATTCGTACACAAGGTCATACTGTTCTTTTGAAAGATCCAGCTCTTCAAAGGCTTCCTGAACCTGTTCACTGGAAATCACTCCCTTTTGCTCTCTTGCAAGTCTTGTAACATCTGCAAGCATTTTGGCAAATTCTTTTTCTTTATTATCAAGATTACCCATTATAATCATTCTCTTTTCATATTAATATTAAAAAATTACCTTATTTAACATGTCTGTGTGTAAATAAGTGATCCTGGCAATATTCATAATTGCCGTTACATTTTGAGCAGAATCTGAATTCCAGATTGGGATCGTCCAGTTCTGTCCTTCCACATACAGCGCACTTATGTCTGGAGATACCGGGTGCTGTCATTTTTACCTGCTGTGAAAAGTCTCTTCTGCGCTTAACTTCCTTTGGTCTAAAACGCATAAGTTTCCCGCCTGAAAGCCAGAATATAGCAAAATTTATAAGAGATGCAGCTATAGGGAAGAATACATAGTACTGTGCGCTTAAAGCAGCCATTATTGCTTCTATGGCAAGCCATACACCGTAAATTACTCCAAGCCATTTCATCTTAAGAGGGATAATGAACATAAAGAGAATAACATTATCCGGATAAGTAGCCGCATAAGCAAGAAGTAAACTCATACATATATAATAGGTTCCAAAATAAAAGGAGGTCTGAGCAAAATATGAGCTTACATTTATGACATTCTCAAATCCGCCAACACTCAGATAAGTAATACCATAGAATAAAAAGGCACCTACAATCATAAGCAGTACACCGGATAATATATACATAGTGTACTTAAAATCTCCCCAGGTTCTCTCCATCTGCGTTCCTATACTATAATAGAAGAACAACATTATCAGGGCAAAAAAGATATTGCTCTCCTGTGGCGGAACAATAAGCCAGGTAACAAGTCTCCAAACCTGTCCATGTAAAATTGCATAAGGATTAAGAGTCAGATAATTGAGAACTCCGGAGCCTATAGGAGCATAATATAAAATATAGCCTACTATATAACATATAATCAGTTTTAATGTCAGATTACTTATAGCATATTTGCCAAATTTTCTTTCAAATTCATTCATTTTAATTATTTTTTCCTTTTTCGTAGTATTTTGCTAAACAATTTTATCATTCGAAAATTTTTCTGTAAATAAGCCCGGTGCTTATTTTATAGAAATATAATATTTAAAAAAGTTTAGGCAAATTTCAAATAATTCATCCTAAC
>JAILBM010000303.1 GCA_024680925.1 Butyrivibrio sp. | reverse complement strand
GGAGCTACTACAGGTAGTCATTTAATTGATTCACCATTTCTTGATTTTGATTATCTTTTAAAAGCGTTGTTATTTAATACATTTTCTACAAATGAGTCTGTAACATTTTATTTGATTTATTTATCTACATTCATTTTTTCTGCATGTTCAATGTATATTGTACTGAGATATGTGACCGATAAAATGGTTATTAGAATGGTAGTGTCATTGATATTTGCTTTTGCTCCATATCATATATTGAGGGGAATGGGACATATTACTCTCAGCAATTGTTGGATGGTTCCGATTGGAATATATTTAGCTTATAAGATTAGTGAAATAAGAGAAAATAAAGCTGGAAAAAAGGAGCTTATACTTCTTTTGCTTTTGGCTTTTATTTCTGGATTTGGAAATATATATTATGGCTTGTTTTCATTTATACTTATTTTTGTTGGCATGATTTGTAATTTTATCGTGAATAAGTCATTAAATAAGTTGATCGAAATAGTCATAGTATATTTAGGAATAATATGTGGTATGGCTATCAATGTTGTTCCTAAAATAATATTTGGGATAATAGCTGGCCCTAATAGTGACGCTTCTATTAGAGGAGCTATGGAGTCTGATTTTTATGGATTACGATTAGCACAGTTGTTTCTGCCACCGTCGTACATAAGAGGCTCGCTATTTCAGAAAATTATAACTAAATATAATACTGAATATAGTGAATATGTAAATGAAAATAGCTTGTCTTCAATAGGTGTAGTAGCAATTATTACATTTATTGTTTTAATTATTGTTTTGCTTAGATTATATTTAAAAAATGAGGAAAATCATTTTATATTTGTATCAGGGTTGTTCTTACTTGCCTTAACAGTGTATTGTTCAGTCGGTGGAATTGGAAGTATTGTTGCATCTTTTATAGTATCTCAGTTCAGGGGATTAAACAGAGTAAGTATTTATTTTACAGCTATATTATTAATAGTATTTGCATATTTGGCTGATAAGATAAAAAACAAGAGATTGCTTGCAATGATTATGATAATATTCTCAGTAGCTTCACTTTATGAAAATATTGATAATCCCCCAGAAGGATTTCAGCTGGCTCAGATTGAAATAGACAATATAAATAAAGAATTTTTTTCTGAGGTGGAAGTAGCTTTAGGGGAAAATGCAAATGTTTACCAGCTTCCATTTGTTCGATTCCCAGAAGAACCGCCTGTAAATAATATGTCTGATTATTCACATTTTAAAGGTTATGTTTATACTGATACAATTAATTGGAGTTATGGTGGTATCAAGGGAAGAGATACATATGCCGAGTCATTGTATATTGATGATGGGATGAGTGATGAATTCGTGTCATCAATTGTAAATGTTGGATATGATGCTGTATATATAGATACGAATGCTTATGAAGATGAAGGTGAACAGATAGTATCTTACTATATGAAGAAGTCAGATAAAGCCCCTATTGTTTCTAGTGATGGAAAGATGTATGTGTTTATGCTATAATCACTCGGTGCAATGAATATACATTATAAATCATTTTAATAGTAAACAATGAGGTGGAATATGAAAGTAGCAATTCTCGCAGGTGGACTCGGAACAAGAATTTCAGAGGAATCACAGTTTAAACCAAAGCCAATGATTGAAATTGGTGGCAAGCCAATTTTATGGCATATAATGAAATATTATTCATCATTTGGATATGATGATTTTATTATTCTTGCTGGATATAAACAGTATGTAATCAAGGAATTTTTCGCAGATTATTTCCTTCATAATGCTGATGTATCTTTTGATCTTTCTAATAATACAATGAAAGTATTAAAGGACTACACAGAGAATTGGAAGGTCACAATTATAGATACTGGGCTTAACACTATGACTGGTGGACGTGTTAAGCGTGTACAGAAGTATATTGGTGATGAACCATTTATGCTTACCTATGGTGATGGTGTATGTGATGTGGATCTTGATGCACTTCTTAAATTCCATCAGTCACATGGTAAGATTGCAACTATAACAACAACAAGTATTGCACAGCAAAAAGGTGTGCTTGATGTGTCAGATGATGGTCAGATTGAAGCATTTAGAGAAAAGAAAACTGAAGATGGGGCTCTTATAAATGGTGGATTTATGGTTCTTAATCCACAGATATTTGACTATTTAAAGGATGATACAACAGTACTTGAACAGGGACCAATGAGACATCTTGTAGAAGACGGACAGCTTATGGGGTATCATCATACAGGTTTCTGGCAGTGCATGGATACTCAGAGAGAGAAGCAGAAGCTTGAAGACTTGTGGGCTTCAGGAAATGCACCATGGAAGAAATGGGATTAAATGAAACTTTAAATTATTAATAACATACTTCTATATGATTGGAAAATAAGTTCGAAGGGGAGAGTTATGAAGATAAGATTAGCAGATTATGTTGCAGACTTTCTTGTAGCACATGGTGTTACTGATGGATTTTGTGTTGTAGGTGGTGGAGCTATGCATCTTAATGATGCACTTGGTCATAAGGAAGGATTGCATATGACATATAATCATCATGAGCAGGCATGTGCTATTGCTGCAGAAAGTTATGCAAGGCTTAATAATAAGATTGCAGCACTATGCGTTACAACAGGACCTGGTGGAACAAATGCAATTACTGGTGTTCTTGGTGGCTGGCTTGATTCTATACCAATGTTTGTAATAAGTGGTCAGGTTCGCTATGATACAACAGCAAGGTTTGCACAGCAATACACAGAAGGACTTCCACTTCGAGCAGTTGGAGATCAGGAATATGATATTGTAAAGTCTGTTGAGCCTATGACAAAGTATGCTGTAATGATAGAGAATCCTAATCAGATCAGATATGCTCTTGAAAAGGGATGGCATCTTGCTACAACAGGAAGACCTGGACCTGTATGGATTGATATTCCTGTAAACTATCAGGGAGGATTCATTGAAACAGATGATCTTGTAGGTTATGATCAGGAGACAGATGATGAATATAATAATATTCTTCCTCCATCAGTTTCAGAAGATACAGTTAAAGAGATTTTAGATAAGATAAAGGCAGCAAAGAGACCTGTCTTCCATGCTGGATATGGAATTAGACTTGCAGGTGCCTATGATGAATTTAGAAAAGTTGCAGATAAGCTTGGTATACCAGTTGTAACATATTGGAATGCAATTGATCTTATTGAAAATGATAATCCATTATATGTTGGTCGTGCAGGAAATATGGGTGACAGAGCAGGTAACTGGGCTATTCAGAATGCAGACCTTGTACTTGCAATTGGAACACGTATCTCCATAAGACAGGTTGGATATAACTGGAAGACATGGGCAAGGGCAGCTGAAGTTATTATGGTTGATGTTGATAAAGCTGAGCTCAAAAAACCAACTCTTCATGTAGAAATGCCAGTATGGGCAGATGCTAAAGATTTCCTTTCTAAGATGGATAAAGCTCTTGATTCTGAAGGCATAGCTTTTGCAGGAGATTGTGATTACAGTAAAGCCCTTTGCAAAGAAGAAAACTGG
>JAILBM010000281.1 GCA_024680925.1 Butyrivibrio sp. | reverse complement strand
TATAGAAAAGGCAATAAGACTTCACAATGTATTTATTCTTCCGGAAAGTCTTACTGAAAGAGAACTTCTTTTTTGTAATATATTAAGGGATGCGGATAAGATAGATATACTAAAGGTTAATTGTGACATACCAAGGGAAGAGATTTATGATAAGCCTGCAGAAGAAATCGCTTTGGAAGAAATCTCAGAGCCGGTTTATGAGGATGTTATAAACTGCAGGAATGTGGACAGAAAAAATGTCAGAACTGTAGTGGATTCTCTGGTGACACAGATATCCTTTGCATATGGTCTTGTTTATCCGGAAAGTTACAGACAGACTATTAAGCAGGGATATTTAGAGAAGCTTTTGGAATTTAAAAGTCAAAATCCAAAAACAGCTCAGCAGATGGAAGAAATCGGAAGAGCTGTCAGAGAATATATGGACAGAGCTTCTAAGTAACAATCTGATATATTAAAAATTGGAGAGGTAAAAATGGAATACTTACATATTGTTCAGTATTATGAAACAGATAAAATGGGCATTGTTCATCATTCAAATTATATAAGGTGGATGGAAGAGGCAAGAATAGATTTTTTGGCAAGGATAGGATGGGACTACGCAAAGCTTGAAGACATGGGAATTATATCACCTGTGCTTGCAGTAACCTGTGATTATAAACGTTCTACTACTTTTTCTGATAAAGTATATATTTCTGTGGCTGTTAAGGAATTTAAAGGTGTAAAGCTGCACCTGTCCTATGAGATGAAAAATGAGGAAGGTACCGTAGTTTGCATGGGTACTTCTTCACATGCTTTTCTTAATTCTCAGGGAAGACCTATCAGAATGAAACAGGAATTCCCTGAATTATTTGAAACACTTACAAAACTTATAACAGAATAAAGATATTTAAAAGGTAAGTATATAAACAGTTAAAAGATGTAATAATATTCGAGGTTATACAATTCTGCTATATAAAGAGTTAAAATAATCAACAATATGTAGTAAAATTATATTATTAAATAGCGTATAAAAAGGAACTTGAAAATATATAAGCGGGGTGCTTGCGTTGGAGACTTTAAAATTTGGCTATAAATATTTTAAGAAAGACCTTTTGATTTCTATTTTTGCGGAAATACTTAGTTTTGCAGGTATTTTCGCTGAACTTTTATTACCTTTATTATCGGGAATACTTATCGATTACATAATAAAAGATACAGCTGTAAATGATGAAAGCGGTGGCATATTTCATTTCCTGCTTACAGGAGAATATGGTGCAGTTCATTCGTTGCAGTTGTTTTTTTCTGTGGGTGGTTTTTTCCTTATAATGGTCATGCTGAGAATCGGACTTATATATGTAAGAGACCTGATACAGGAACGAGTTGGTCTAAATCTGGAAACCTCTCTTCGTTATGCTTCTTATGATAAGCTTATGAAGCTGGATTCTGATACTATAAGCGATTACAATTCCGGTGAACTTTTACAGATTCTAAATAGTGATACAATCATGTTTAAAGAGCTGTTTTGCCACAGAATACCATATTTTGGTGATTCTGTTTTTATGCTGGCAACAACAGTTATTCTTATTGCTTCAATAGATATTTCTTTTGTCATAATTCCACTTTTATTAACTCCTGTAATGATTCGTGCTGTTTTAATTTTCAAGAAACAGGCCAAGGAAAACTTTACAAAAATAAGGGCCAACAGTGCCGCACTTAACCTTACCACTCAGGAGAATATCAGCGGTGTAAGAATAGTCAGATCCTTTGTAAATGAGGAGCTGGAAAAAAAGAAGTTTGATAAGGTCAATAAAGACTTTTGTAATACCAATGTAAAACAGGTTATGCTGACGGCAAACTTTGAAATGACCCTTAATATCATAAGACAGATAGCTTATGTTGGAACCATTGCCATAGGCGCCTTTCTGGTAATGAAGGGGAATCTGACCATAGGATATATACTGTCATCTTCAACCTATGTTGTAAGACTTATGGGGGATATCAACAGCGTTAATAATAACATAATAAATATGCAGCAGCAGACCGTGGCAGGTCTTGCCCTTAAAAGATTTATGGATAAGGAAAGCAGGACTCCTGATAACGGAGATTCAAGTCTTCATACAGATACTCCGTCCATAGAACTTAAGGATGTTACTCTGGATATTGAAGGTCAGAGAATTCTTGATAATATATCACTTTCCATTCCTTACGGCAAAAAAGTCGGCATAGTCGGAGAAACAGGTTCGGGAAAAAGTGTACTTTTAAAATCACTCCTTAGGATGAAAGAAATTTCTTCCGGAAGTATTACCATAAACGGACATGATATAAAAGAATATAAACTGGAGAAACTGCGTGATATGTTTTCCTATGTATTCCAGGATGTATTTCTTTTTTCCAATACCATCGAATCCAATATTGCCTTTTCAAAGCCCTATGCTGATCAAAAGCTGGTAAAGGAGGCAGCGGTACATGCTCAGGCTGAAGGCTTTATAAATCAGTTGGAAGACCGGTATCAGACAATTATAGGTGAACGCGGAATAGGTATTTCCGGTGGTCAGAAACAGAGAATATCTATAGCCAGATGCTTTTTAAAAAATGCTCCTGTTTTTGTCCTGGATGACTCTACCAGTGCCTTGGATGTAAATACAGAGAAGGTTCTTCTTAAGGAAATATATGAGAAGTTTTCGGAAAAAACACTTATTATTACGGCTCATAGATTTTCCTCTGTTACAGAGTGTGATGAAATCCTTTACCTTCGACAGGGAAAGGTTGAAGAGAGGGGAACTTTTGAAGAACTGATGAAAATGAACGGTTCTTTTGCAAAGGTATATAAAATACAAATGGAGCAGAAAGAAAACAATCAGGAGATTTAACCCGGAAAGAGGCTTTTAATGGCAAAAAGAAACACTTTTTTTCAGGATGAAAAAATTGAAAAGAAGATAGATTTTAAACAGCTTATGAGGACCTTAAGATATGTCCTTCCTTTTAGAAAAACAATCATAATGGTAGGAATACTGCTTTTGATTTCGTCCATTACTTCCCTTATTCCACCAAGATTGTTAAAGGTTATTGTTGATAAGGTAGTTGTAAATAATGACTATAAACAGCTTGCTCTTATGTGCGGGAGTATGTTTTTTCTGGCAATAATTGAAATAACCGTTACTTATATCCAGACAAGAAATATGGGTAAGGTTGGATTTTCTATAATATCCAAAATACGAACAGATATATTTGAGCATTTACAGGAACTGTCCTTTGACTATTACGACAGCAGACCTGACGGCAAAATTGTGGTAAGGGTTACAGAATATATAAATGGACTTGCTACCTTTTTTTCCAATTATGTACTAATGTTTGCGGTTTACATTGTTAAGGTGGTGGTGGTAAGTATTTTTATGCTTTCCCTAAGTCCATTGTTAACACTTGTGGTCTTTTGCACCGTAATCCCCATGATGACTCTGATATCCTTGTTAAAAAAGTTTCTGGGTAAGAGATTTACAAGACTCAGGGCCAAGAATTCCAACAGATCGGCCTTTCTTGTGGAATCAATCATGGGAGAGCAGATCATAAAGAATTACAGCCGAATTGATAAAAATAAAGCTATCTATGATGATATTCACCAAAAAAGCATGCTGGAATGGTGGCATATAGTTATTCTTTCAAGACTTAATTCACCAATCGTTATGGGATTCTGGAACGTTGGAACACTGGCTATATTCGGAGTATCCCTTATGCTCATATTAGGTGGCAGCAGCACAGTAACCGCAGGAACGGTAATAACCTTTACAAGTTATATGGCAGCCTTCAGGGATCCTATTTCACAGATTGCAAATATTATTCAGGAACTTGCCCAGGTAAGTTCTAACCTTGAGCAGGTGTTTGATACCATCGACTATCCGGTGGATATTTGTGACAAAAAAGATGCTGTCATAATCAAAAATGTAAAGGGACAGGTTGATTTTGACAATGTAACATTTGAATATGACGAAGGACAGCCTATTCTTGAAAATTTTGATCTTCATGTAGAACCGGGAAAGACCATAGCCCTGGTTGGACATACAGGTGCCGGAAAGACAACAGTAATAAATATGCTCACAAGATTCTATGATGTAAAAAAGGGCTCTGTAAGAATAGATGGAATTGATGTAAGAGATATAACTTTAAGTTCCTTAAGAAAAGAAGTTGGAGTTCTTATGCAGGATCCCTTTATATTTAAAGGAACTATTATTGACAACATACGCTATGGCAAATGGAATGCCAATGATGAAGAATGTATTGAAAGCGCAAAGCTTATCCATGCGGATAAATTTATCAACCGCTTTTGCGGTGGGTATTACCATATGCTGGAGGAAAGAGGGTCAGATCTTTCCGCAGGAGAAAGGCAGCTAATAAGCTTTGCCAGAATTGTTCTTAAAAATCCATCCGTAATTATCATGGATGAGGCCACCAGTGCCATAGATACAGAAACAGAAATGATAATCAAAGAGGCTTTGGATGAACTAACCAAAGATAAAACAACATTCATTGTTGCCCACAGACTTTCCACTATCAAAAATGCCGATGAGATACTGTACATAGGCAATAAAGGCATTATGGAATCCGGTAATCATGAAGAGCTTATGGACAAAAAAGGTTACTATTATGAACTTGCTAAAATAGGATAATTTTTTTCATTGTGAGGAGGTAAAAAAATGGGACATTTTAACAACTTTAAAGTAACAGTTTATTGTGTGGCGCAGATTTTGGAAAAAATGGAGCTTGATAACCTTAAAAGGCAATACGACTTTATCGAAAAGTATGTTGGCCTTGATAAGGTTTACCTTGAACCCTACAGAGACGGGTGCTGGGTAGACAAAGATAAAATGAAGGAGTTTATAGCCTTTTTTAAGGAAAGAAATGTTGAAGTAGCCGGAGGCTTTACCACAGTTGTTCCGGATATTGATGAAAGCGACAAAAAAAGACAGAGAATATTTGGAACCTTTTGTTATACCAATCCTAAAATGAGAGAGTACA
>JAILBM010000254.1 GCA_024680925.1 Butyrivibrio sp. | reverse complement strand
CCACCGATTCACAAAATAGCCCATCCCTTATTTGGTCTAAATGTTGTGGTAATTAAATTGATAATAGATGTAAAGGACAAGGGCTGAAGCCGCCGCCTTAGCGGTTCCTTGACATCTATTATCAATTTGAAAATCTGTTATCTAGACCAAATAAGGGATGGGCTATTTTGTGAATCGGTGGTTTCCAAAGCCATGTCAAAGGTGCTAACGCACTATTTATTGATCCCGGTGCTATTATCGCGAAATAATCAAAAGCCATGAATAGATATTTACTACCCATGGCAATTCACAAGAATAGGATAATGTAGAATGAAATTCTATAACTTATCCTACAAAAACGTAAATTTAAAGCTCTGTCTTTATGAAAACATAAGATAAAATATAGTGTTATCCTAATTCTTATCCTACATAAACATAAATATAATGATCTGTCTTTATGAAAATATAGGATAAAATAGAGTGAAATCCTAGATCTTATCCTACATAAACATAAATTTAAAGCTCTGTCTTTATGAAAATATAGGATAAATTAGAGTGAAATCCTAGATTTTATCCTACATAAACATAAATTCAAAGCTCTGTCTTTATGAAAACATAGGATAAAACAGATTAAAATGCCAACAATTATCCTACGAAACACGAATCTTATAACAATATCAGATAATAAGATAGGATAAGACTTATTGTAGTATTAAGTCTTATCCTATAATCATAGTATTAGTCCATATTCATGAAACTTCTAAAATGCAATATTATGCTTTCAATGATTTGCTAAAATAACTTTATTAAAAAAACTATTACTTAATTTCAAATTGTCTTCTTGATATTAAGAGTTCTCATGGAATTAAGAATAGCAATTACTGCGACACCGACATCTGCAAATACAGCAGCCCACATATTTGCAATACCAAGGGCGCCAAGTATAAGTACCAGGATCTTTACACCTATGGCAAATACAATATTCTGCTTAACTATACCCATGGTCTTGCGGGCAATAGAAATTACAAAGGCAATCTTACTTACATCATCATCCATAAGTACTATATCCGCAGCCTCAATTGCTGCATCGCTTCCAAGGGATCCCATGGCAATTCCAACATCAGCACGCATAAGTACAGGAGCATCATTTATACCATCACCTACAAAGGATAGCTTTTCCTTATCTGATCTTTCATTCATGAGCTTTTCAACCTGTGAAACCTTATCAGCCGGAAGAAGCTCTGCATGAACTTCATCAATGCCAATCTTTTCTGCTACCTTAATGGCTGTTTCTTGTCTGTCACCTGTAAGCATTACTGTTTTGGTTATTCCGGCTTTCTTCATATCAGAAATAGCCTTTGCTACACCTTCCTTAATGGAATCAGATATGACAAGGCTTCCCATGAACTTTCCGTCAAAAGCCACATAACAAACAGTTCCAATATCATCGGCTTTGATATAGCTAATTCCTTCTTCTTCAAGAAGCTTGGAATTACCTACAAGAAGTTTTTTACCATCGGCCAAAGAGGATATACCATGGCCTGCCGTCTCCGATATATTTTTAAGTCTGTCAGTATCAATTTGCTTTCCGTAAGCTTCCTTAATAGAAAGTGCTATCGGATGATTAGACATAGCTTCACCAAAAGCAGCAAGCTCTAAGAGCTTATCCTTCGCATTATCTAAACTTCCTTCTTTATTTATAAATTCCTCAACAGGGTATATTGCCGAAACCTTAAATTCTCCCTTTGTAAGGGTTCCCGTTTTATCAAATACAATTGTTTTAACGTCTGCAATAGCTTCAAGGTAGTTACTTCCCTTAACAAGTACACCCACCTTGGAAGCCGCTCCGATGCCCCCGAAAAATCCAAGTGGAACAGAAATAACCAATGCACAGGGGCATGAAACAATAAGGAAAATACATGCTCTGTGAATACTGTTTACAAAGGTCAGATCTGTGAAAAGAGGTAAAAGAAGCGCCAAAAGTACAGCTCCGATTGTTACAACAGGTGTATAAACTCTTGCAAATCTGGTAATAAAGTTTTCCAGCCTAGCCTTCTTGGAGCTGGCATTTTCCACCATTTCAAGGATTTTGGCAACGGTAGAATCTTCATATACCTTGGTAACCTTAACCTTCAAGGTACCTTCTCCATTGACGCACCCGCTGATTACATCCTCGCCTTCTTTTACATGCCTTGGAACAGATTCTCCCGTAAGAGCCGCGGTATCAAGAAAGGATTCTCCTTCTATTACCTGACCATCAAGGGGGATTCTCTCTCCGGCTTTAATTACAATTAAATCCCCAACCTGAACATCTTCAGGATCCACCTCTTCAATTTCACCGTCTTCATGAAGTATATTGGCATATTCCGGAGCAATACTCATCATCTCGGTGATTGACTGTCTGGACTTGCCAACAGCAACACTCTGGAACAGCTCTCCCACCTGGTAAAAAAGCATAACGGCACAGCCCTCTGAAAACTCTCCGGTAAAAAATGCCGCAAAGGTGGCAATCATCATAAGAAAATGTTCGTCAAAAACATGACCGTTCCTTATATTTCTAAATGCTCTGTAAAGCACATCATATCCGATAATAAGATAAGGAATAAGAAATAATATTCCCTGTACAAGCATAGGTACAGCATCAAGTACACCTGTTTTTTCAAGAATCAAAAAAATGAAAAATAAAATTCCTGATATTATTATTCTGGTAAGCATTTTTTTCTGTTTTTTATTCATAATAATCATCCTCAAAAAATATTAATGCCAAAAGCCGTTATTAAACAGCTTTTGGCTCTTTAATCATAATTCCACTTCAAATTCATCCTCAGCCTTTTTACCGGCAGCAATGGCAGCCTTTAAAACTGCATCATAGTTTTCCTCATCTGCCTCAAGCATGAACTTCTGTGTAAGGAAATTAACACTGGCATCCTTGACACCTTCAACCTTCTTGATAGCTGTCTCAACCTTAGAAGCACAATCAGCACAATCAATTTCACATTTAAATTTTTTCTTCATAGCATGATACCTCCATATTTATATATTCATATTTAATAATATTATTCTTCTATATGATCCCTGCCCTGACCGATAATGGTCTTGACATGGTCATCTGTCAGGAAATAGTAAACCTGCTTACCATCTCTCCTGCTGTTTACAAGCCTTGCCTGCTTTAATATCTTAAGCTGATGAGAGACAGCAGATTGGGTCATATTAAGGGTTTCTGCTAAATCACATACACAAATTTCATCCTGATACAATGCAAACAATATTCTGATTCTGGTAGAGTCACCAAAAACCTTAAAAAGCTCAGCCAAATCATAAAGCTCATCTTCATCGGGCATATGTGAAACCACATTCTGTACCTTATCAGAATGTACGCAGGTCTCATCACAGCACTCTACATCATGTATTGCCATAACTTCCTCCTTTCGGGTAGATTAACTTTATATGCCAGAAAATTTATAATTATGGTGGCGTAAATTAAAGCATAATTTAATATTTGAACATATGAATGATTGTTCATATGTTAATTATATATCTGCTATCTATGTATGTCAATAGCCATATTTTGTTTTGGGAAATTTTCTTCTGAATTGAAGAGGTAAGATTTTTTATCCTCGGGACTCATCCTCCCTGACTCATTTTGCTAACTACTAGGAGTCATTTCACCTGACTCAACTTCTTTACTCAGCGCTTCTTACTCGGAGTCAGCAAAGCGTTTTTTCTCACAA
>JAILBM010000250.1 GCA_024680925.1 Butyrivibrio sp. | reverse complement strand
AGAATGTTTATTTTTCAAAATGACTGGAAGGTTCTTCCCATGGCTGCGGTAATTGCCGGTCTTGTAGCCTATGTTACCGGGTCTAATCTTTTCAAAAATATGGAAGGTACTTTAACAGGCAGCTTTGCTCTTGCATGTGTATGCATTTGGAATGGATTTTTTAATTCTATACAGGTAATATGCAGAGAAAGAGCTATTATCAAAAGAGAACACAGGGCAGGGCTTCACATTACCTCTTATGTTGCCTCTCACATGCTTTACCAGGCACTTTTATGTATTGCTCAGGCTTTGATAACAATTACAGTTTACAGAATTGTGGGAACTGCTTTTCCACAAACGGGACTGCTTTGTTCATCCTTTACACTGGAATTTGCCATTACCCTGTTTTTAATAACCTATGCAGCTGATATGATGGCTCTTATGGTTTCTGCCATAGCAAGAACAACCACCGCCGCCATGACAGTTATGCCTTTCCTGTTGATAGTTCAGCTTGTATTTTCCGGCGGAATATTTCATTTATCAGGACCGGTATCGGAAATACAAGATCTTATGATATCAAAGTGGGGCATACAAAGCCTATGCATAGAAGGCAATTACAATTCTCTCCCAATGGTATCTGTGTGGAATAACCTCTTTAAAATGAAAAATGTTGAAATAATTCCCGGCTACAAGGTATATGATGTTTTAAAAACCATTGAAGACGAAGGTAAGAGAGACGCTATTTTGTATGAAACAGCAAAGCAAAATCAAAATACGACTTATGCTTACACAATTGATAACTTTTTAGTTTCCTGGTTCCGTCTGATTTGTTTTGCACTATTTTTTGCCTTCGTTACAGTAGCCTTTCTGGAATTCATTGATAAAGATAAACGACAATAAAAAATGAGGCTTTTGATTTAATTCAAAAGCCTCATTTTTTTAACCTTCCAGCACTTCCACTCCGTAGGGGTTAAGTCTTCCGTCAAAGATTTCTCCATCCAGAAGTGATATTCCTCTATGGGATGTAATTACATCATGATCATTGTGATTAAGAATTATTTCACAGCCTTCTCTGTATACTATTTCAATACCTTCAGGCTCTTCACTTATTGTAACTTTGGCATCCTGTGAAATCATTCTCACAAGATTCTTTAAAGCTTCCTGTTCCAGGTCACAGCCAATGTAGTATACTCTTCCTTTACCGTATTCATTTACTGTGACTGCTGACTTTGCCTTAAAATACCTGTCGGAATAGTAGCACAAAGACTCTGCCGTTACAGGCTTTATCACATCTGCCCATACCTTTACAGCGGATGAAATTTTGCCGCAGATATGAGTTGGCTTTACAACAGCATCAAACTCTTCTATCTCAATTCCTGCAAGCTCCTTAAAGGCGCCGGGAAGAGTATCTAGTCTTATGTTGTTATATTCATCTCTTTGACCACTTCGAAAGCTTGTTACCAGAACTCCACCTTTTTCGACAAATTTTGTTACCTTCTCCATCTCTTTTTCATCTACAATGTTATAAGCCGGCATATAGACTATTTTATAGCCTTCGTAATTACCTTTAGAGACGGCAATCTGTATATTAAGATCATTATTGGCTTTAAAAAAGGCATATTCAATATCATGATAATTAAAGCCCTTTGCATGCTTCTTAATATCATGAGCCCATATATTATCATAAGAGCGAACCATCATAACTTCATAGTTATTTCTTGCTCCCAGAATATATTTTTCAAGCTTTTGAAATTCCCGGCCCGTTTTTTGTATTTCATAAAAACGCCTTCCGGGGATACCGTCATGATCCAATACTCCGTACCAATACTGTTCCATCCCGTAGTGAAGGGCTTTAAACCTAAAATACAATATTCCTTCACCGCCATGGGCTATGGCTTGCCATGCCCAGAGCCTTATCTGTCCCGGTTCCGGAGTAGGTCCCATCACATCCCATCCGCATGGTCCGGATTGTTCTTCAGTAACAACAAAGTTTTGATTTTTAAGTCCTCGCATGATTTCATGGGCCATGGACACATGCTCATGTTCCTGAACATTCCACTGATCCTGTGGGTAATTATCCCAGGTAATATAGTCAAGGTCTTTGGCCAGATTATAGTAATCTATATCTGCAAAATGTCCCATCATATTTGTATTTATTGGTTTATCTGAGTATTTTCTGATGATATCTATCTGTATCTTCTGATAATCAACCCAGGAATCAGATGCAAACCGTCTGTATTCAAGATCCAGTGATGGATTATGTGAAAAGCTTTGGGCATTTTCAGGCTCACAGGAATTATATGCCGGTAAAATAACATCTTCAAAAGAGTCATAGGTAAGGCTCCAAAAGGCTGTGCCCCATTTTTGATTAAGCTCATCAATGGAGGAATATTTATTTTCAAGCCACTTGGCAAACTTTTGTCTGCAATTTTCGCAGTAACATCTTGTGGAATTGTGACAGCCAAATTCGTTGTCAATCTGCCATCCAATTACGGCCGGATTGTTGGCATAGTGCTGTGCCATTTTCTCCACAATCTTTTTAGAGGCTTCTATGTAGTCTGGGCTGTTGGCGCAGCATTCTCTTCTGCTTCCCCAGGCTCTTTTCCTGCCATAGCGGTCTCTCATAAGTATATCTTTGGAGTCATTAAGCCACTTTGGAGGTGCTGCGGTAGGTGTTCCAAGAACCACTTTTATTCCGTACTTCTGCCATATTTCCATAGCTTCATCAAGCCATGCAAAATCATACTCTCCGGGCCTTGGTTCAAACTTACTCCAGGCAAATTCGGCGGTCCTTAAAACATTAAAGCCTGCTTCCTTCATAAGTCTTGCATGTTCTTCGTAATCTTTTTTATCCCAGTGCTCCGGATAATAATCAACACCGTACTGCATATTCCCCTCCAATAGGCTTTACCTTTTTTATTTAATCAAGTTCATAAAGTTTTGAGAATTTCTCTTCAAGATAATCAAGGAAATCTGTAGGATCAAAGTCTCTTCCTGTAATTTCCTTGAGCCATGCATCTGCATCAAGAAGGTCTGCTCTCTTCCATACATTTTCTCTCATCCAGTCATTTATCTTATCG
>JAILBM010000227.1 GCA_024680925.1 Butyrivibrio sp. | reverse complement strand
GCGTTTTCATTATTTTCATGAAGAACGATCCTTAGATTTTCTCCGGGATTAAGTATATACCTTACATTGACATGCTTGCCATCGCATGTAATGCCATCCTCAAAGGCCTTGGCATGACTTATTTCGCGCCGTGAAAGGTGTAAATATTCCTTCATGACGGTTCTGACTTCTGTAGGAGAGTCTTCTGTATTTAATTTATATTCCAATATTCTTATGCTTTCTTTTTCCATGGGTAACATTATACATGACTTTTCCTGTTTTTGTGAAAAAGATATGACTTTTTGTCGCTTTGCTCCAAAAGTCATGCAAATAGGCCATTTGAAGGCGACTTCGTCGCAGGGCCTATTTGCCCCTTGAATCACTTTCTTACGAAACCCGCAGTAGATGCGTGTTTCTGATTGTGGGTAACGAAAATACATACGATATTATTTGTATCTTATTATGGAGAAGACTATTGAGACTTGATAAATTTTTAGGTGAAAAGAATATCGGAAGCAGAAAACAGATTAAAGAGTATGTAAAAAACGGAAGGGCAACTATAAATGGAGTTGTTGCCAAGTCCTGTGATATACATATTGATGAAAATAAGGATGAAATAGCTTTTGACGGAGAAATTTTGACATATTCTGAGTATTCTTATTTTATGTTAAATAAACCCGGAGGAGTGGTTTCATCAACCCGGGAAGGAAAAACCACAACAGTAGTGGATTTGCTAAAAAAAGAAGGCATAAAAAATCTTTTTCCGGTGGGAAGACTTGATAAAGACACGGTTGGATTGTTGCTCTTGACTAACAACGGCCTTTTAGCACATAATTTATTATCACCAAAAAAACATGTCGATAAAGAATATGAGGTTCACTTATTGCATGACATTACAGATAGTGAACTTGAGATACTTGAACGGGGTGTAGATATTGGGGACGGTGATAAAACATTACCTGCTAAAGCTTTCAGAGCTGAGAGCAGAGACGGACATCAGGTGATTCACCTGATTATTCATGAGGGGCGTTTTCATCAAGTTAAGCGAATGCTCGAATCTGTCGGTAACGAAGTCGTTTTTTTAAAAAGGCTGTCTATGGGGACGTTGCAGCTTGACCCGGAACTGTCAGAGGGCGAGTACAGAGAGCTTACGGATGAAGAAATTAATTGCCTTTTAGATAATAAATTATCTAAAAAGCAATAGTATCCGAATGAATATAATATAAATTTTGTCTTTTCTTTAATTAAATAACTCTAAACTGCTAATATGCCTTATTTGCATGACGATATATATTATGAAAATACAAAGAAATCTGACTTTATATTACTTATTTTATTCGGATTATTTTCTGATATGGAGGTCATGAGTATGAGGAAGAAAAATGCAGAGTATAAGGTTATTGTAAATGCGGAAAACGTACCGGAATATAATCTTGAAGAAAATGAATTTGTATTTGGCACTGTAAATGAGGCATTGAATTTTTTAGTACAAAATAAGATGGTTACATCAATTTGGACCAAGATTATACAGACAAGAGACACATCGGTATCTAAGGGGCTTCTTGATAAATCCAATTGGTATGAACTTAATAAAATAGCATAATAGATATGGTTTAGGCATATAGCAATTTAAATCCAATAGCTGTAACAGGCTATTGGATTTTTCTATTATTACAAAGACTGATAGATAAAGGGTGAATAAAAAATCTTATCATGTTAAAATGTTTGTGGTATATTTTTATATACGGCTTTAAGGATTTTGCTGTTTTATAAATACGAAATATAAGTAAGGAAAGATAAGTAATGAGTTTTATATTTAATGCTGATAATTATGATGCGGTAATTTTTGATCTGGACGGATCTTTGGTTGATTCCATGTGGATGTGGAAGTCAATTGATACAGAATATCTTGCAGAGCTTGGCTATGAAGTGCCTTCTGATCTGCAGCTTGAAATAGAGGGACTCAGCTTTTATGATACTGCAGATTATTTCAAAAAAAGATTTAATATTAATAATACCCTTGAAGAAATTGGTGATAAATGGAATAAAATGGCCTGGGATAAATATACTAATGAAGTTCCTTTAAAAAAGGGTGTAAAAAAATTTTTGGAACTTTGTTTTGATAAAGGAATTAAATTTGGTATAGCCAGCAGTAATTCCAAAGAGCTTATAGAACAGGTTCTTAAATCAAGAGGTGTGGATTGTTTTTTCAGTACCATTAAATCCGGTTCTGAGGGTTATGCAAGTAAGCCATCACCGGAGTTGTATCTGGCGGCGGCCAGGGACTTGGAAGTTGATCCTGAAAGATGTCTTGTTTTTGAAGATATAACTCAGGGAATAATGGCAGGGAAAAATGCCGGAATGACTGTAATTGCTGTGGATGATGAATATTCTGCCTATCAGGAAAAGGAAAAAAGAGATTTGGCAGATCATTATATTTGTGATTACGATGAATTAATTGAAATGGGAGCGGTTGGAGTATGAAAAGAGTATCTAAGGGAAACTTTGGCTATATAAAGTCTGCCAGAAATTTCGCCATAATAAGAACTGTTATATGCCTTGCAGTATGTGTAGGAATATTTCTAACAGGTCTTATTATGTATCACACTAATAAGAATATGTTTAGTATTATTGCGGCTCTTGGGTGCCTTCCTACAGGCTGGAGCGCTGTTAATATGATAATGTTTATAAGAGCAAAATCCTGCAGCGAAGAGGCATATAATGAAATAGAGGCCCATAAAGGGGGATTATTTATTCAGTATGATCTTGAAATGACAGCCTATGATACCAATTATCCTATTGCGGCAGCAACTGTCCTTGATAAAAATGTATGCTGCTATACAGAGCAAAAGGAACTTGATATACCGGATTGTGAAAAGCATATACATTCACAGATTATGCAAAGCGGTTATTCTTCATATACCATTAAGATATTTAAGGATCTGGATAAATTCCTTGCAAGACTTGATCAGCTGGAAAATCTCAGAAAAGAAAAAAATATTGATCCCAAGGCAATAGAAGATGCATGGCAGCCGGGAACGGTTCAGACCTGCAGCTCTGTTTTAAGATCAATTTCTCTTTGATTTTTAATTATCTATAAATATTGTAAAAGGATATTTATGAAGGAATTTTTTATTGGAAGCAATGAAGCCGGAAAAAGATTTGATAAGTATTTATTTATAATTCTTTCAAATTCTTCCTCAGGCTTTATTCATAAAATGCTTAGAAAAAAGAATATAACTCTTAATGACAAAACGGCTGAGGGAAATGAAAAGCTTAACATCGGGGACAGTGTAAAGTTTTACTTATCTGATGAAACCTTTGAAAAGTTTGCAGATCCTAAGGTCTTAAAGCTTATTTCTACGGAAAATAAACCTCAGGAAACTATAAAAGAGTCACTGGTAGAAGATACGGATCTAACCTATGCATTTAAAGAGATTACTTTAAAATATAATCCTGAAGTTATTTATGAAGATGACAATGTTCTTTTTGTAAATAAGCCTGCAGGTTTATTGTCACAAAAAGCGCAACCCAGGGATATTAGCATAAATGAATGGCTTGTGGGATATCTTCTTGAAAAGGGTAGTATTGACCAAAAGCAGCTTGTTACCTTTAAGCCATCAATTTGTAACAGGCTGGATAGAAATACCAGTGGTATAGTTATATGTTCCAAATCGCTTCCAGGTGCTCAGAAAATGAACGAAATGCTCAAGGAAAGAACCCTGCATAAATATTACAGAACCATAGTTAAGGGTATTATTGAAAAGGAAGAAACCTTTGATGGGTATCTTTATAAGGATGAAAAAAACAACAAGGTTGAAATATTACCTTTTGAAAAAGAAGGCTCTTTTCATATTGTAACCAGATACATACCCATTAAGCACAATAAAAACATGAACCTGACCTATATTGAGGTTGAGCTTATTACCGGTAAATCCCATCAGATAAGGGCACATCTTTCTTCTATGGGTCATCCTCTTATAGGCGATACCAAATACGGTAGTATTAAATTCAATACCAGGTTTAAAAAGGAATATGGTCTTAAATATCAGCTCTTACATGGATACAGGCTGGAATTTCCTGAGATGGAACCTTTATTTGCTGATCTTTCAGGCAAAAAGATAATTGCAAAGCTGCCGGAGGTTTTTAACAGAATTTTAGAAGATAATGATTTAAATTAAATCTACAGAAAGATTTTTATCTTATATATTTATTATAAGTTCTATTTTTGTATATTAAATAAGTTTAATTATTGTTGGGGGATATATGGCAACTTGGAAGTCCAGGGGACTTAGGGGCTCTACTCTTGAAGAGCTTATTAACAGAACAAACGAAAGATATTTGGAGGATAAGCTAGCTCTTATTCAAAAGATTCCGACGCCTATCACTCCAATAAATATTGATAAAGAAACAAGACATATTACACTGGCGTACTTTGATCAGAAAAGTACCGTTGACTATATTGGTGTTGTTCAGGGCATTCCTGTTTGTTTTGATGCAAAAGAGTGCGCTGAAGATACCTTTTCTTTGCAAAATATTCATCCACATCAGGTTACATTTATGGAGAACTTTGAAGAACAGGATGGAATCGCATTTTTTCTAATATATTATACAAACAGAAGTGAATATTGTTATCTTCCCTTCAGACATTTAAAGGTCTTTTGGGACAGAGCACAAAATGGCGGTAGAAAGAGCTTCAGACACGAAGAACTGGATGAAAAATATATTATTTCTGCAGGAGAAGCCCAGGTTCTCGTTCCTTATCTGGAATTGTTGAAAAAGGACCTGGAAGAACGTTAACATATTATTTTTCAAAATAGTTTGACAATTAAGAATATTTTAGATATACTCATTTCAACATGGTAGCATGATAATATGGTAGCACGTTAACGTGCTAAAGTAATTTAAGATAAAATTGTCGAGGTAAAATATGAACAGAAAGCTTTTACATACTCCTGAAGGTGTCAGAGACATATACGATGGTGAATGCAATGATATGCTCTATATTCAGAAAAAGATAAATGAGAAATTCAAGTCCTTTGGATTTAAGGACATTATTACGCCTACCTTTGAGTTCTTTGATGTTTTTGCAGATGATCTTAGTGATACAAGTGCCAGAGAACTTTATAAGTTTTTTGATAAGGAAGGCAACACACTTGCCCTTAGACCGGATTTTACACCTTCCATGGCAAGATGTGTTTCCAAATATTTTTTGGAAAGTGATGAGCCTGTTCGAATCTGCTATAGCGGCAATACTTTTCTTAATACATCTAATCTTCAGGGTAAGCTCAAGGAATCAACTGAAATGGGTGTAGAGCTCATGAAGGATGATTCGGTTTATGCTGATGCCGAAATGATAACTCTTATGGTTGAAGCGCTTCAAAGCTCAGGACTTAATGATTTTCAGATTAGTATCGGAGATGCCGGATATTATAAAGGTATTTGTGAAGAAGCCGGAATAGACGATGAAACAGAAAGAGAAATAAGAGAGCTTATTGCCGGCAAAAATATTTTTGCTGCAGAGAGCCTTATGATAGAAAAAAATGTTCCTGTTAAATACAGAGACATGCTGGTGAAAGTCAGTGATTTCAGAGGCGCAGCCGATGCTCTTGATGAAGCTGCAGAGCTTGTTGATAATGACAGATCCCGTAAGGTTTTGGAGAGACTTGGAGAGCTTTATGAGGTATTAAAGCTTTATAGAGTAGAAAAGTATGTTTCCTTTGACCTTGGAATGATCAGTATGAATAATTACTATACAGGTGTTATTTTCAATGCATATACCTATGGGGTTGGAGATGCCATTGCAAGAGGCGGTAGATACGATAACCTTCTTGGTAAATTCGGTAAGGATGCTCCTGCCATAGGCTTTATGATTGTTATAGATGATCTTTTATCTGCACTTCACAGACAAAACGTGCAGATTGTAAAGGAAGCAGATTGTAAGGTCGTTACCTATACGGAAGAAAATTATATTCAGAAACTTGGTGAGGCTCAAAAGCTTAGAAATGAAGGCTTTAACGTAGTTTTAACAAGAGAATGATATAGCCTTTAACATATTTTTAATAAATATAAGAAATACAGAATTAATCAGGTTTTGGAGATTATACAATTGGAGAATAATTATGAGATATCTTACTTTTGCCCTTGGAAAGGGACGCCTTGCGGGACAGACCATGGAGCTTTTGGCAAAATGCGGAATTGAATGTAAGGAAGTTACTGATAAAAATACAAGAAAGCTTTTATTTACAAATGAAGAACTGGGACTTCGTTTTTTCCTGGCAAAGGGTCCGGATGTACCAACCTATGTTGAGTATGGTGCTGCAGATATAGGAATTGTCGGCGAAGATACTATTTTGGAAGAAAACAGGAGAGTTTACGAGGTCTTGGATCTTGGTTTTGGAAAATGCCGTATGTGTGTCTGTGGACCTCATGAGGCTAAGGGACTTTTAGATCACCATGAGAGAATCAGAGTTGCCAGTAAATATCCGAATATTGCCAAGGACTATTTTTACAATAAAAAGCATCAGACTGTTGATATTATTAAGCTTAATGGTTCTGTAGAGCTGGGACCTATTGTCAATCTTTCGGATGTAATCGTTGATATAGTTGAGACAGGCTCAACCCTTAAGGAAAACGGCCTTGAAGTTCTTGAGGAGATATGTCCTTTGTCTGCAAGAGTTATTGTTAATCAGGTAAGTATGCAGATGGAAACAGACAGAATCAAGAAGCTTATTACCACTATGAAAGAAAACTTAAATTAAAAGCATAAATTGAAAAGAGGTTTTACTGTTTATGAGAATTGTTAAACTTACGGAAGATACAAAAAATGAACTTTTAAATAACTTATTAAAGCGCTCACCTTCAAGCTATACTGAATATGAGCAGACTGTAAACGATATTATTTCAAATGTCAGGGAAAACAGAGATAAGGCTATTTTTGATTATACACTTAAATTTGATAAGTGCGAGATTACTGCTGATACAATTAAGGTAACTCCTGAGGAAATAAAGGAAGCTTATGACTGTCTTGAGCCTGAATTTATTGAAGTTATGAAAAAAAGCGCTGAGAATATCAGGGTTTTCCATGAAAAACAAAAGAGAAATACCTGGATTGATACTAAGGAAGACGGAAGTATCCTTGGTCAGAGAATCCTTCCTATAGAGATTTCCGGTGTTTATGTTCCCGGTGGTAAAGCTGCATATCCAAGCAGCGTTCTTATGAATGTTATTCCAGCTAAAGTTGCTGGAGTTAAGAGAATTATTATGTGTACACCTCCCGGAAAAGACGGCAAGGTAAATCCCGGAACACTTGCTGCTGCCGATATAGCTGGTGTTACAGAGGTTTATAAGGTGGGAGGCGCCCAGGCTATAGCTGCTATGGCTTTTGGAACAGAGTCTGTACCTAAGGTAGATAAGATTACAGGCCCCGGTAATATTTTCGTTGCTCTTGCCAAAAAGGCATGCTTTGGCTATGTTTCCATAGATTCAATTGCTGGCCCTAGTGAAATCCTGGTACTGGCAGATGAAACCTGCAATCCAAGATATGTTGCAGCGGATCTCTTATCCCAGGCTGAGCATGATGAACTTGCTTCTGCAATTTTAATCACAACCAGCGAAGAGGTTGCCAATAAAGTATCAGCTGAGATTGATGAATTTTTAAAGACCTTATCAAGAGCTGATATTATCCGCAAATCTCTTGATAATTACGGATATGCTTTTGTTGCAGAGAATATGGATGATGCTATTGAAGCTGCAAATGCAGTTGCTTCAGAACATCTTGAAATTATTACTGCCAATCCTTTTGAAACTATGACTAAGATTAAGAATGCAGGTGCAATTTTCCTTGGTCAGTATTCTTCAGAACCTCTGGGAGATTATTTTGCAGGTCCTAATCACATTCTTCCTACAAACGGCACTGCAAGATTTTTCTCACCGCTTTCTGTAGATGATTTTGTTAAGAAGACCAGTATCATATCTTATTCAAAAGATGCTTTGGAAAAGGTACACAACGACATAGAGCTTTTTGCCAAGAAGGAAGGTCTTACTGCCCATGCTAATTCCATTGCTGTAAGATTTGATGGCAAAAACTAAAATTTTCCTTGAATGAATTGATAAGATAATCATGTTTGATTATAAACTTATGGAGGGACTATGGAACGATGTGCTAAGGTTAGCCGAAAGACAGGCGAAACCGATATTACAGTATCAATAAATATTGACGGAACCGGAAAAAGTGATATAGATACAGGCATAGGATTTTTTGATCATATGCTGGATGCCTTTGCAAGACATGGTTTATTTGACCTTACAGTAAAGGTTAAAGGCGATCTGAACGTTGACGGACATCACACAGTAGAAGATACAGGTATTGTGCTTGGTCAGGCAATTGCACAGGCTATCGGTGATAAAAAGGGAATTAAACGCTACGGATATATGATTCTTCCTATGGATGAAACTCTTGCTCTTTCTGCTGTAGATTTATGTGGAAGACCATATTTTGTTATGGATGCTGAATTTAATTCA
>JAILBM010000207.1 GCA_024680925.1 Butyrivibrio sp. | reverse complement strand
TGGCTGAACATATAAGGGATGTGGCAATTTGCTGCATCCTTTTAAAATATAAAATAATATGATAATTAATTTGCTGCAATATTCCTATTCTTGCTTTTATATAGTACAATATATATAATAATTATGTTTTAGTATATTTTTTATTATGGTTTTTATCATCCACGGGTTTTTCCGTGGATTTTTTTATGCCCAAAAACCTTAGATCAAAGAAAGGAAAAACAGATATGCACACAACAATATGGTATGATGAAACTAAAGGGAGGTCTTTATGGAACGAAAGAAACTTGTTTATAATGCTATGCAGGATTTGTGGAAGATAGCAAATAATGATTTTGCAAATAAGAGTGAAACAGATATGACAGATGAAGACTGGCAGAGCGTTATAGAAAAGATCGATGAGGTTTCTGAAAAGTACAAAAAGCTGAGGCCGGAAGAAGAAGAATTCTTTAATTCTATATGCATGGCTTTTGCAAATCTTATAGAAAATGAGATGAAGGTATATATAGAGATACCGCAAAGCCCTGGTAGCTATACATGGATCACACCAAAAAGAGCAAAGGAACTCTATGGGATAGAAGTTCCTGAAAAAAAGCCAAACAAATAATGCCTGAAAGGTTCTGGAATATATCCGGAGCCTTTTTTGTTTGTTGACACACTTTTATAATTCGATATAATATACTTATCGTTATAATATAAGTATTGGAGAAAGTTATGAAGAGCAGATTTTTGATAATGATAATAGTGATCGCAAGTATTGTACTGGTTGTGGGAGGCGTTTTTGTAAGTAACAATTCAACCACATCAGCGGAAGATGTAAGGGATAGTGAAATGGCAGGGTATACAAGGATTACAAGTGTGCCAGGGGTATCTTTTTATATCAATTCACAGTTTGTAGACAGGGCTACTGCTGTAACACAGATATCTGATAATGTAAGCTTTCAAAAGAACCAGTATTACTCTTATAAAAATGGTACAGATCAGTATATTCTTTTTAACATGGAAGAGCTTGTAGTGGCGGTACAGAAAGGCACTGATTTCTGGATAGCAGAAGCAGAGGATAAAGAATATTCTCTTTTAAATACAAGCCTTATGAATATGTGGTTTACACAGGGATCCAAAAAGTTCAGCTGCGAATCAGAAAACGGGATGACAGTTACACTTGCCTGTGCCGGAGTATCTTTAAATACAACAACATATGGAGATTTTACAGGAAAGCTTGCAAACATAAATAAAGACGGTGAGGAATGGTCCATATTTGTAGGCGTTCCAGGAGAAAGATATGACAAGCTCTCAGAAGCTTCAAAGGATGGAATAAGTAGTATAATAAACACATTTGCATTTTCAGATAATTCCGAACTCGCAGATCAGGATATATATGCTGTATCTCTTTCAGGAGAGGGAGAAAAGGAAGTTGTTGATACAAAGGAAGATATATTTGAATATGACGACGGATCACTAAATCTTTCAAACCAGAGCAGCATAGTAGACAAGGATGAAGAAAAGGCATACACATCTACGCCTTACAATATGCTTTCTGTTGGTGATAACGGACTTTTAAGTGCCTTCAATGATTTTAAGATATCCTACGAGGAACCGATAATATGCCCAACAAACATATACAGGGGAGAAGAGGCTGAAAACATTATAAAAGATTACTGCATGCAGACAGGAGATTATGCATATTTTGATGCACCTGATGGACAGTCGTGGGAAGTATTAGAATATGACCTTAACTATAAAAACTGTGAGAATGAAGACTATGTAAACATAAAGCTTAAGGGTGTTGATGGCGAATATCTTAAATACAGGGGAATAAAATACGTATCAAGGACCTATGATATGTTCCATAAAGCTTCAGAGGACGGTAACTGGATAAGGCATCTTTACTGCTACTATCCTGTGCCAAACGGATGCTATGAATACTGCATTGAATGTGGTGAGAGAGAATCGGTTACAGATGAAGAAGTAAGCGCAGCATATTATCACATCGTTAATGAGGACGCTGTTCACAGTGAACAGGATGTTACCATAGCAGAGGAAAATCAAACTAAAGAAGGTGATGAAAGCGTGGCAGATTCTTCTGAAGGTTCATCATCTGATGAAGAGGAAATATCAGAAGAAACAGATGATGCAAAGGAAGAATCTTCCAGTGAAGAAGTATCAGATGGTTACAGCGCTAATGAGGTCTCTTTAGAAGAAATACAGTCTGAAGATACAGAAAATCAGGCAGGCGAAGCTTCGTCAAAGAGCTGAAAAAGGATAGACTAAATATCTTTACATTTTGATATAAACGTATTATTATAATATTGTTTTTGTAGTTTAGTTTATATTTATTGTTTGTATTGGCTGAGCCTGTTTTTCGGTTCAGCTTTTTTTATGCCATTTTAGCAGCATAGGGTATATGGGACATATGTAAAAGAGCAGTAAAACTGTTCTTTTTTTATGTAAAAAACTTTAAATCGTTAAAAGCACTTATATGGAGGTGAAAGGATGAAACTTATAAGAAAAAACAAGGCACTTATCAGATTTGCAACAAAAATGATGGAAATGAAAAAGAAGAAGCCCATGCTTTACATGATCATTTCGGTGATCACAGACAGCGTGGTTCTTGGAGCTTTTGTGCTTCTTTCTGTCATGATAGCTCTCTATCTTGCTATTGAGGGATACATGGATTTTAATACTGCGATGATGGGAGTGTGTTTTATCGATGCAA
>JAILBM010000200.1 GCA_024680925.1 Butyrivibrio sp. | reverse complement strand
TGCCAGCTCAGTTTGGGTTAGCTTCTTAGCCTTTCTTGCAGCTTTTATGCGGCTTCCGCATACATTCTTTTTTCCATTAAAATCATAAATTTTCATAAAGTTAATCCTTGTTTATAAAAAATATGTTAATAATCAGAATTTGAATTGACAGTATCACTTTTGGGTGTTAAAAATATGCTAAAGATAAGAATCTCTTATCGGATGGAAACTTTTTTTATGAAAGGGGAAAAATATATGAAGAGACCAATGAAACTATTGTCTATGTTTACTGCAGCTAGTTTAGCATTTTCTAGCTTCGCTGCAATGGCTGTCCCGATGACAGCGTATGCTGCAGCAGCTACCGTATCAATTGTAGAGGATGGTGATGGTGGTGATTCAGCATTAAGCCTTTTAACTGGTTACGAGGCTCAGAGTATTAATATTAAAGTTTCACAGACTTATGGCGAAGATGCAGTTACATGGGATGCTAATGATATTCAGGGAGTCATGCTTGATGAAAGCGATTATACTGGAGACGAATTTAGTTGGACTGAACCTGCTCAGGCTCCGGAACAAGCTGATGCTGAGACAACATTGGAAGGTGTCGGAAAACTGGATATAGCCACGGGTCTAGCAGCAGGTGTTTATGTTGTAAGTATTGGAACTTCGACCAAAACAGCTGATTATACAGTTACAGTTGCTGATCCTCCAACAATAACTGGAGTTGCTATCGCTGAGAAGACAGTTGATGGTGCTGATGATGCAGTTACATTGGAAAATGGGTATTCTGATACTCCTGTCGTTATTACCGTTACTGAAACATTAACAAGTGCGGAAAATGCGTGGGAAGTAACTACTATCCAGTCAAAAAAGAAGGACGGAAATGCTTTCACTGATTCATCAAATTTGATTGCATGGGCAGAGACCGAAGACGCTGCTTCTGCAGATGGAACAACAAAAGCGAAGGATGGAAAATTAACAATAAAAGCCGGATTGGAAGCTGGATCTTATACTATTGCGATTGGAACTGGTGAAGGTGATTTACAGGACACATATACAGTAACAATTGAGGAGCCTGAGCCTGTTGCTCCTGATTATGAATTATCAGTTACACCTACAAAGGTGGCTTTAAATAAGACTACAAAGTCAGCGAAAGTTAAAGCTAATATTAAGAACAATACCGAGTCAGCGCTTGGAACAGTTAAGTATCGTTGGGTTCTTAGTGCAGATGAGCAAACAGAAAAAGCATTTAGTATTCCTGAAAGTACTACAGAATTAGATGTTAAAAACGCAGAGGTAGAGGTTTCTGTTACTGCTGATGCAGATAAGATTTTTGAAGCAGCTAAGGAAAAGAATGCTAAACTTGAGTCACTTACAGCAGAATTATATGTTATTGCTGAAATTGGCGAAGAGACTGTTTATTTAGGCGAAGATGATGGCGCATTTGTTACTTATACACCTGTAGAAGAGAAGAAGGACGAGCCTAAGAAAGAAGATGACAAGGCTCCTGCAGCTAAGGGTACAGAGCTTAAGGATACAACCGGCACATTTAAGGTAACAGATGCAGGTGAGGTTGAGTACGAAGCTCCTGCTACAACAACAGCTAAGTCTGTAACAATCCCTGACGAGATCAAGGATGAAAAGGGTAACGTATATAAGGTTACTTCTGTAGCACCTAATGCATTCAAGAACAATAAGAAGATCACAAAGGCTGTTATTGGTAAGAATGTAACAACTATTGGTGCAAATGCATTCTCAGGATGCAAGAAGTTAAAGAACCTTGAGCTCGATGGAAACGTTGTAAAGACTATCGGAAAGAACGCTTTCAAGGGCACAAAGAAGGGTCTTAAGGTTAAGATCTTTGCAAAGAACAAGAAGACAGCTCAGAAGCTTTTCAACAAAGTAGTTAAGAAAGGTAAGGCTAAGGGAGCAGTTCTTAAGTTCAAGAAGAGAGCAGTTAAGAAGTAAACTTCATCATAAGAATCATTTTTCCATCATCAGCACCCCTGCCATTATGGCAGGGGTGTTGATTTTTATATCGCTGTAGAGATATAATTATGACATGGATATTATATCCCTACAGCGATATATGTATGGAGGATAGTTTTGAAGGAAACAATATATCATGGATCTGATCATATAAT
>JAILBM010000150.1 GCA_024680925.1 Butyrivibrio sp. | reverse complement strand
CCATCAAAATGACTTCATTTTCTTTTTTAAATCCATATTTTGCATAAAATTCAGGGAGAATTCCTTCTCCTGCAGTTATAAGATTTACTCCAACAATTCCCATCTCCTTTAAATCAGAAAGACATTTATCCATAAGCTTTCTGGCAATGCCCTTACGCTGGAATTTAGGATCTACTGCCAGATCGTTTATTTCAAATGTTCTGCCATAATGAAAAAGCATTGATGATCCCAGGATAAATCCGGCAATTTCTCCATCTACTATGCATTCAAGACCGTAAGACTTCTTTGATTCTAATATTTCCTGAACATGAATTATCGCATCTTCAACTTTCCATGGATCATTCCATGGCTCTCCCGCAAATGCCTTTGCATATATTTCACCATATCTGTTTACATTTTTATGCTCGCAGTTTTTAATTACTATTTCGCTCATACGGCCTCCTTTAAGTTATTATTTCCGTTTGATTGATTGTTCCATTTTTTCCTTACATGATAAAGACATATGAAACATAATATAATCTGTACTATTGTTGAGCATGGAGTTGCAAGACCTATATGGAATAAGCTTACAGGCTCCCATTTACTCATAAGGAATGATACTGGAACTCTTATTGCAAAGGCTCCAATTATCCCCTGCATCATTACGAACGTTGTATTTCCAATACCGTTAAAAAATCCAATAAAGCAGAATAAAAAGCTTGTAAGTAAACAGTCAATTGCATATGCCTTAAGGTAATCTGCACCTGCAAGAATAACTTCCTGATCATTAGAGAATATTTTTGCAAGAATATCTCCGTGGAAAAAAGCCAGGAAAAACATAAAAACTCCAAATAAAAATGAAATTCCGACCGCTGATTTAAAGCCTTTCATAGCTCTATCCATTTTCCCAGCACCTCTGTTTTGTGCAACAAATGCTGACATTGACTGCATAAATGCCGATGGAACAAGCATTATAAATGCACACACTTTTTCGGCAACTCCCACTCCTGCTGATTCAGTTAAACCTATCGCATTTACAATTGCAAGAATTACAAGGAATGATATTCCTACAAGAAGTTCCTGAAGTGCAATTGGTGTTCCAATAAAAAGTATTTTCTTAATTATGCTGCTATTCCATTTGACCATGTTAAGGTTTGTTTCAAATGGAAGCTCTTTTTTGGAAATAAGTATTCCGGAAATAATAACGCTTATAAACTGTGCACCAACTGTAGCAATTGCTGCACCGGCTGTACCCATGTTAAAACCTGCTACAAGCATAAGATCACCTAAAATATTACAGATGCAGGCAATCATAACCGTTACAAGGGGTGTATTGGAATCACCTATTCCTCTGAATATTCCTCCTATAAGGTTATAAGCAATTATTACTATCGCACCGGCACCGCATATTCTTATGTATGTAGTTGTAAGCTCAAAGGCTTCTTCCGGAGCATGCATTATTCCTGCAAGCTGGGGAGCAAGAATTGGGAGAATAATTGTAAGTATTATGCCAATTGACATAAACATAAGAAGACCACTACCAATAATTTTGCCCCCTTCAGATGCCTTTTTTTCCCCAATTTTTTGTCCCAGTATTATGGTCATACCCATACAAAGACTGCTTATTAGATTTGTGATTGTCATCATAATCTGTGAACCTGTTGAAACTGCTGATACATCAGCTGAACTGGCAAATTTTCCCACTATAAGAAGATCTACAGCACCATACATTGCCTGCAAAAATAATGCAAGAAGAACAGGTCCTGCAAATAATAAAAGTGGTTTTACAATTTTTCCTGAAGTAAAATCAATTCTCTTTTCCATTCTCAAACTCCTTATTACCTTAGATTCAAAAAAAAGCCGGATAAGAATCCGGTTTCTCAACCAGACATCTTATCCAGCTTGTTATTTCCAAATGAATAACTCACCCTCCGATGAACGTGTATATATTAACAGTAGAAATTTTTAAAGTCAACAGAAATTTTACTTTATTTTTTTGGTTTTCATTTAATCTACCAAGCGCCTCCAAAAGGGAGTGAGCCCATGAAGGCATATGTCTCCATGGGCTCATTTTATGTTATCTATAAAAGAGATTAGTGATTTAAAAAATCAGTTTGCTTTTTTCCATCTCTTAATATTGAAGAATGTTAAGAGTGCTGTTAAAAGTATTGATACTATTGTAAGTAAAATTCTGATCATTACATCATTTGGCATTCCTGTTAATTTAAGTCTCTCAAATCTCATGGCAAACTTATCATACTCAACAGGTTTTAATACATAATCAAGCGCACCTACCTCATATCCGTTTATCACATATTGAGCAAGAGTTGTTATAAACATAATTGCAACATCCTTGTCATGTTCCCTGATTACATGAGCAGCGCTCATTCCGTCCTGATTTTTCATCCGGATATCCAGTAAAATAGCATCCCAGGAGGGTTCATAATTTTCTGTAATATCAAGTCCGTCGTTAAATATTGATATGGAAATTGGTTCACCTTTTTCTTTAGAATATTTATTTATATACGATTCGAACATTTTCTGATACTGGATTTCATCTTCTACAATAGCAATTTTATAC
>JAILBM010000104.1 GCA_024680925.1 Butyrivibrio sp. | reverse complement strand
GTGGCATTATAAAATCGTGTTTTTATGGAGGTTTATAATGACTGGAAAAATTGTTAGTAAAATATTGGGAGCAGCATTATCTGTGGCAGTATGCTGCTCTTTCATGAATATAAATGCCAGTGCCGCATCTGCAAATACATCTGCAACGCAAGGCTCTTTAGAGACTTCAGCAAATGAAGCTTCATCAGCATCGTCATCAGAAAGTACTACGAGTAAGATTTCCCTTAGAAATAAAACACTTAGTGTATCTGAGAGTGAGAGACCAAATCTTCCTCTTATACAGATATCAACCAAAGACGGGGAACTTCCCACTTATGAAGTTGTAACTTCATCTGAAGGTTACGCAGGTGAAACTATTACAAATAATGAATATGTAAAAGGCAACATGACCGTTTCAGGAAGCGGAGTTTTAAGCGGTCAATATGAAATGAAATTTAAGATAAGAGGAAATACCAGCGCAGTTGAAAGCGAAAAGAAACCATACAAAATAAAGCTTTCTGAAAAGGCAGACCTTCTTGGCAGAGGGGATTCCTACGCTGATAAGACCTGGATACTTTTAAGTACGGGAACAAGTCTAAATACTTATATAGGTGATTTCATTGCTCAGAAGGTAAAAATGGAATGGACTCCTTCCATGGCCTTTGTAAATGTTGAAATCAACGGAGACTGGCAGGGACTGTACATTCTTACAGAAGCCGTCCAGGAAGGTTCAAACAGAGTAAATATATCAAATAGTGGATATTTATTTGAAAATGATGCCTATTGGTGGAATGAAGATTATTATTTTAAAACCAAAGCACAGGCTCCATATCTGGGATATACCTTTAAATATCCTGATATCACAAGCTTTAGTGATTCAAGGCTTACTTCTATTAAATCAGTAATGCAAAAGGCTGAGAATTACATCAATTCAGGAAGTAGTTCATTGTGGAGTGTTTGTGATAAGGATACCTGGGCAAGATGGCTTTTGGCCAGAGATATTCTGGGACAGGGAGATCCATCTGGCTCAAATATGTATTTTTACAAGAACAGTTCTTCAAGCTCTGATTTGGTAAAAATGGGACCGCTTTGGGATTTTGATTCTGCATTTATGCATGTCAGCGACTGGTCTGAACAGCATGAGGTATCATATCTGCCTTACTACAAGCTTGTTGAAAATGAAACCTTTGTTAATGCTTATATAGGTGCCTGGTCTGAGATTTCAGGAACACTTCAGACAGATATTTCTACTTGCCTTGATAATCTTCAGAAAAGTCAGGGAGCAGCTTTAAATGCCAGCAGGCAACTGGACAAAAAGCGATGGGGAAGTGCTTATGTTCCGATAGAAACTGAGATAAAAAATGATAAGGCCTTTTTTAACACTCATTTGGCATGGATGAATACAAAGATATCAAGCGGAGATTTAAAAAGTACTGAAAATGTAGCTGATGCGGATTCAACTAAATCAAGCTCTGCAACAGATTCATCTGCATCAACCGGACTTAGTAAATAATAAAAACCTGTTACTTATAAAACCTGGAATATAAGTTTTATGAAGTAACAGGTTTTATTTTTATAACCATTTAATTTCAATATCCTGAGAGTATACAATATTGTTTTTATCAAGAAAATCAGTAAATCCAGGTACATCTTCAGGTTGCATAACAAGATGCGGTTCGTGGGCATCACAGCCAATAACGAATTTACAGCCCATCTTAGAAGCCATGGAGAAAAATCTGTCAGAAGGGTATTGAATTCCTCGCTCAAAGCCAAGCATATTGACTTCCAGAGGAATATTTTTTTCTAAAGAAAATTCGCAAATTCTGCGGGTATGTTTTTGAAATACTTCATCAGGACCAACATAATTTAAGAGATCAGGGTGAGCCAGATATGTAAAATACCCGGTGGAAAGGCCTTCTATAACAAGGTCCACATAGGCTTTTAATCTGTCTTCATCAGTTGTCATTTCTCCGGAATAAAAGCCTTCTACTTCATCCTGAACATGGTGCTGTCCCATTATTATGTAATCAATAGGTCTTGCTTTAATTTCCTTAATAAGTTTGTCAAAATATTTAGGATAATACTCTGTCTCAAGACCGATTAAAATCTGTATCTGATCCTTGTATTCATCCTTTAATTTAACAAGGGTATTAACGTAATCATCCAGCTGTTCCATTCTCATTCGCATCCCTGATACAAAAGTATCCGGATAGGGCTGAGGGGTATGGTCTGAAAATCCCAGGACCTTAAAACCATTCTTAATGGCACTTTCAATATATTCTCTTTCAGTTCCCTTTGCATGACCACAACGTGGTGTATGGGTGTGGTAATTCTTATTCATAAAAAACCTCTAAAACTAAACTGTTACTATATGTTAAAAAATATACATTATTGTATTATAACATCTTTTTGATAAATTGAAAGTTATCGGTTTAAAGCATTATAGAATTTGACATAAAAACATCCGTCGACCCTACAGCCGACGGATGTTTTGCAAGTATGAAAGAGTTATCATATTTTGTTGTACATCTCCAAATCAAACTCCTTTTCACTTTTTGCAACGATGGTTGAAACAACCACGTCACCTAGACAATTACTCATACATCTGAACATTCCACATAACGAATCAATACCCATTACTAAACCAACAGCTTCAACGGGAACATTCATCCCTGTGAGAAGGACGGACAGGCATATTAGCCCGGAACCCGGAATTCCCGGAGCTCCTACAGACAGCACGAAAGTGGATATGATCATAGACAACATGGCCACTCCTGTAATTTCCACACCGTAGACTTTAGCAAGAGCAAGTGCAAACACAGTCAGATAGATACAACTTCCATCCATATTGATGGTAGCGCCCAAAGGGATTGATAAAGAAAAGATTTTTCTTTTAATCCCAAGTTTCGTTTCGCAGGCTTCCATGTTAACCGGAATAGAAGCATTGGAAGAAGCAAGTGAAAAAATCTGTAACATAAAAGGTGCGTATTTTTTGATAAAAGGCACGGGATTGAGCTTGCCGATGATGAATAATAAAAGGCAATACAGGCACATTATTGCTAAGATTCCAAGAATGAAAGTCCCAAACATTCCGAGAACAGAAAGTATGGTCTTTATTCCCATTGTAAGTATCATTGACATTATGGAACAGAAAACAGCCACAGGCATTGCCTTGATGATTATTGTAGTGACCTTTAGAAAAAGATCATTACAAGCATTAAATATATCTGTCAGAGTTTTAGAGTATTTACCCAAAAGACCTGTAGCTATTCCTAAGATCACTGCCATAAAGATAAGCTGAAGCATATTGGCCTTAAGGAACGGAGATATGATATCAGAGGGAATTATCCCTACGATGGTGTCTTTGATAGACACATTCATTTCCTGTGATGTGATAGCACTTGCATCAGCAACCATTTCTTTTGAAAAAGAAGCATCTCCGGGCTGAAACAGATAGAAGACGCCTATACCTACCACTATAGCCATAACCGTAGTAAAAAAGTATAACCCGATTATCTTTCCGCCAATACGCCCAAGCGCGGAAGGATCAGAAAATTGCATTATACTTGAGATTATTGAAAAGAAAACCACCGGACATACGACCATTTTAAGCGCATTCATGTACATTGTTTTAACAGGTGAGAGAAATGTAGAATTCAAAAAGGTAATCGAATCATCGGACATGACAGACGCAAGGATCAGTCCGACCAGGATGGCAAGGATCATAGCGCCAATGGTTCCTATAAGCAAGGACTGCTTTGATTTGATAACTAACATCTGAACATAATTGACACCATCACTATGATGATATTTTATATTGTCTGTCATGGAAGTCAGGATGATATTCCTTAAATAATCCTGAATATCAGCATCATCTTCGAGATCTATCCTGGTGAATTTCACATTATTTGCAAGGGAATATTCCTCTCCCTTTGCCGATAATTCGATTTTAACATTGCCCAAAAAAGCTTTTATAACAATACTGAGCCTTCCGGGATCGCCATTCTCTGCAGCTTTACTGTGATCTATGATGCTTTCGGCTACTTCCTCAACAGCATGTACTGCCTTGGTACAATTGTTATCGTTGATTCCGTAAGACACAAGATTTTCTTTTACAAAATCCATCATTTCTCGTATGTTCTTTTTGCTTACAGGGAATGTGCGTTTTTTTATCATATTACCCTCCTATGAATCATCTGCCTGACTTGTAAAAAATAGTTTTAGTTATTATTCCTTTGCAGAAGCTTTTAAAAGTTCTACGACCTCTTTTTCGGTAGGAAGGGTCATTACCTTAGCGGCCAGCTCGTCTGCTTCGGCTTTAGTCCATTTGGAGATTATACATCTTGCAGTAAGTACGAGAACGGGATTTACACTGTACTCTGTAAGTCCAAAGGACATAAGAAGT
>JAILBM010000044.1 GCA_024680925.1 Butyrivibrio sp. | reverse complement strand
TTTTAAATAAATGATTGGACAACGCCCATGATAATCAATGGGAAGTTTATTGTATTTATTTATAAATGCTAATTCTTCTTCAGGATGGTCTATCCAATTTGGCTTATAATTCTTTTTCTTTGCAAGTTCTATATTCCTTTGCCTATCACTCATTCTAGCGAGTGTATATGGGTCCTTAGCAAACGCATAAAACTCCTTTTCTTCACCTTGGACATTACATGATAGTCGCACGTATTCATTTCCGTTTTTCAAATCCTTGTATATCATTGCTCTTTGCTTATCAACATAACCCGTTGTTGGATTAAACCATTCAACCATACGTACTTGCTTAGTTCTGTATGCAATTTCTCCATTGCTTGTTTCTTGTAATGCAGAATACTCTTGTTTCCTTTTTTCTTCAGACAAATTTCTTACTACATGTGAAGGAGAGTCTTTTAAAACCTCATCTCCATTGCTGTCTATCTCCCAATATCTCTTCTGACCGGTCATCGCATCACGAAGTGTTCCATCATATCCCATATATGTCTTAGTGTGCTCGTCCACATGGGCATGGGAATCATGCCATCCTGCTTTAAATCTATATCCTGCATCTGATATTAATGTCCATAGAAAATGTATTATTCCGAACATTACATTTCCCTCCTTTTAGTTTTCAGAGGCATTAGCTTTCCATATACTTTCTTAGTGAGGATAATCCTAAACGTACAAGTCCTTTATTTCGAATAACCTTTTCATTACAAGTTATCTTGTCAAAAAAGCCCTCTTTGCATTGTAGTACATTATTTATACCAACTATCTTGAAAACCCATGAGCATTTTGGATGTGCATGGATTTCTTCTACCGATATTTCCGCCCAATTATTTCTTTTATCCCATGGTAAAGTGTCAATAAAGTGGTTCTGGCACCATTTAATAGCATCTTTATCACCGCCCATTGCAGAAGTCAGATAATCATTCTCTATCTCTGCTTCATATCCTGGAACAATAGAGCTTCTTTCCTTCATATTTTACCCTCTATCCTTTAGAGCCTTGTGTAGAATTTATTGGGTTCAGCTCTTAACTAATTCATCAAACAGCTTGTTTTCAAATTCAAAAACGCTTTTAAGAACTGTATCTAAACCTGCAAATATCGCATCTTTGTTTAAGTCTTCAGGAATCGTAACCTTAGCAGTTTTAAATACAACCCACCATTGCCAATCATCCTTAGCTGGTTTTGTGTCAACAAGCTCGCTAATAGTTCGGCACTTGTTTAACTGTTCTTCAGACATATTCCTGGAACTGAAGCTCAATTTGATATCTACATCCTTGCCATTGCGATTAACTATTTCATAGAAATAATGATTATCCGTATTCCATCCACTTGGCGCATCTTTTATATCTGGTAATATCTTTGACATGATTTCTGTCATGAACCTTGTATATGTTCTATTGCACTTCTCAGGATACTCAATAACCTGCGGCGAACTGATAGTCCATTCTTTCAGGATTTCCGCTATTTTTATAAGCCTGTCAATTTCTTCCTGTGGTCTTTTTGGGGTATCATCCTGCGGGAACTGGTCCTGAAGGTATGGAACAATCGTAGTCCTAAGCTTGTAGCTCCATTCTCCAAGAAAATCTGCCATCTTTTCCCAATCCGCCTCATTGGTGATGCTCACACCATTGAGCAGATATGAAATCCATGATGCCTTATAATCATTTTCCCTTTCCCATATAAGCTTTGTTCCAAGCTTTTCTTCAATTTCATCCTTATGTGAGACCAGGATATCAAAAGCTTTTTTGTTCTTCTCCTGTTCGCTCTTTCCAAGATAAAAGTCCACTCTGGCATTGTCATAGTTGGCAACACAGATCATCTTAAATCCTCCAATCCCAATGTACCCAGAGGATTCATTTGATGTGGTCGGATTTACGTTATTGTAGGCTTCATTATTATTCTTTTCTCTGATTACTGGAAGCGCCTTTTCCCAGAATTTCAAGCGCAGAGCATATCTGCCGCCCTCTACCATTTTTGCGCTGGTAACATTTTCTACAGGAAGATCCTTTGCGTCCCATATATC
>JAILBM010000018.1 GCA_024680925.1 Butyrivibrio sp. | reverse complement strand
CCGGCGGCAATTGTGTATAAGGCAAGCTGGCCGGATGAAAAAAAGTATGTATGCACTGTGGGAACTCTTGCGGAAACTGCAAAAGAAGCAGAAATTAAAAACCTTGCTGTCATACTGGTGGGAGATGTAATTTCAAAGTCGGGATATTCTCTTTCAAAGCTTTATTCTCCTGATTTTGAAACCGGATTTCGAGGAATAAAAAATGACGTCAAATGAAATATTAAGAGTAGCTTTTTTTACCGAAAACGGGAAAAAGCTATGTGACAGGCTTATGGATAGCCAAGAGAGATGTGTCTTTGAAATAAGGGATAAGTCCCAAAGCCTTGAGGATTTTGTAAGAATAAGCTTTGAAGGGCATCTTCCAATATTGTTTATCGGAGCTGCAGGTATTGCGGTAAGAGCCATTTCACCCTTTGTAAAGGATAAGCTCTCTGACAGCTGCGTGCTGGTTACTGATGAGCTTGGAAAGTTCGTTATTCCTCTTTTGTCAGGTCATTACGGAAAAGGAATAGAAAGGGCCAAAGAGATTTCAAAATTACTCGGAGCTGTTCCCGTTATCACTACGGCTACGGATATAAACGGTGTTTTTTCAGTAGATGTATTTGCTGTAAATAACGGATTGCATATTGTTAATAAGGATTTGATAAAAAAGGTTTCTTCAAAGGCTCTTAAAGGTGAAGAACTTTGCCTTGGTAAGGATTTTTGTATCACTGATAATCCTGAAGAGGAAAATAGTAAAGAATGTCTTTTACTTAAACCCAAGAGAGTTGTTTTAGGGATGGGATGTAAAAAAGGCAAAACCTTTGAAGAACTTAAGGACTTTGTTTTGAGCATATATGATGAAGATTATTTGAGACAAAATCTCTATGCCATATGTTCCATAGATGTAAAAGCAAGGGAAACAGGCCTTATAAAGCTGGCTTTTTACTTTGGGGCAGAGTTTATAACCTATTCGAAGCAGGAGCTTCTTGCCGCCAGGGGAGAATTTGAGGAATCTGATTTTGTAAAGGATACGGTAGGTGTTGGAAATGTCTGTGAAAGGGCAGCCATATGCGGCGCCGGAGAAGGCTCAGAGCTTATTTTGAAAAAAACTGCCCGGGATGGAATGACAATTGCCGGAGCAAAGAGAGGAAAGATAGATCTTATATGGCAGGAAAGATAATGATAGTCGGCATGGGCCCGGGTGACAGGAGCATGATGACCGGGCAGGCTTACAGCGCTATGGAAAAAAGCGATGTGATAGTAGGATATACAGTGTATGTAGACCTTGTTAAGGAGTTTTTTAAAGACAAAGAGTTTTTTTCCACACCTATGAGACAGGAAATAGAAAGATGCAGAGCCTGTTATGAGTTTGCTCTAAAGGGTAAGGACGTGGCCTTTATATGCAGCGGAGATGCCGGAGTATACGGAATGGCAGCTCCAATGTACGAACTTATAAGTGAGTATCCAAGTGTTGAAGTGGAGGTTGTTGCAGGAGTTACAGCCGCTCTGTCAGGAGCAGCAGTTCTTGGTGCACCATTAAATCACGACTTCTGCGTTATATCTTTAAGCGATCTTCTGACACCCTGGGAGGCTATAGAAAAGAGACTGAAAGCGGCCATACAGGGAGATTTTGCCATAGCTATTTACAACCCTTCCAGCAGGAAAAGAAGTGACTATTTGCAAAAGGCCTGTGACATAATGCTTGACGCAGGAGCAGATTCTGAAAGAGCCTGCGGCTACGTTGAAAATATTGGTCGTGAGGGTACTTCCTATTGCGTTTGTACCCTTAAGGAGCTTAGAGATAAAAAGGTAAACATGTTTACTACAGTTTTTATAGGTAATTCAGAATCTGAAATCATTGCGAAAAAGCTTGTGACTAAAAGAGGATATAGGCTGTAAAGACTTTGTTTATAAGGAAAATGCAGATGAAAAAAGTAATAATTTTTGGTGGTACAACAGAAGGAAGAGAACTGGCGGTAGAGCTTTCCAAGGAAGAAATTTCCAGTATATATCTGGTGGCTACGGATTATGGCAAAATGGTGGTTCCCGAATCTGACTTTATAGATGTGCGGATTGGAAGGCTTGATAACAGGCAGATGTCAGAGCTTTTTGAAAAAGAGGAGCCCATGGCTGTGGTGGATGCCACTCATCCCTATGCACAGCTGGTAAAAAAGGAAATTAAAAGAGCCATAAACAGAGATGAAAACATTCCTTTTTTCAGGCTTTTACGAGCTATGGAACCAATAGATTATGAAGACTGCACTGTATTTGAAAGTGCAAAGGCATGTGCCGATGCCCTTAAAGAAGAAATTGGAAATATTTTCCTCACAACAGGATCAAAAGAACTTCCGGAATTTTGCAAAGACGAAAATTTAAGGCAAAGAATTACGGCCCGGGTCATTCCAAATGAGGAGAGTCTGAAAATATGTTATGACAACGGTCTTAAGGGTGAACAGATTGTAGCTATGCAGGGGCCCTTTAGTAGGGAAATGAATCTGGCATTTTTTAGAAACAGCAAGGCAAAATATGTTGTTTTAAAGGAAAGCGGCAGAGCCGGAGGAGAAAAGGAGCGCATTATGGCAGCAAAGGCTGCCGGAGCAAAATGTTTTATTATAAAAAGGCCCTTGGAAGAGACCAAAGGACAAAGTCTTTTAGAGATAAAAATGGAACTTTTTAAGCTTTTTGAAAAAAATTTATCTTTGGAAGAACAGACACCAGATGAAGAATACGTGAAAGGTTTAGATATTACCCTGGCGGGAATAGGCATGGGATTTGACTCTGTCACGAAGGAAGTAAGATTGGCTATAGATAGTGCGGATTATATTTTCGGTGCTGAGAGGATGCTTGAAATAGCCGGAGGAAATGCCGTTAAATATCCTTATTATCTTGCCAAGGATATAATTCCGGTGCTTAAGAGAATAAATATAAATGGCTTTGAAAGCAGAAAAACCAAGGTAGTGATCCTTTTTTCCGGAGATACAGGATTTTTCAGCGGAGCAGCAAAGCTTAAAGGAGCTCTTAATGCTGAAGGCTTAAGTGTGAGAATACTACCGGGTATTTCTTCAGTGAGTGCCCTGTGCGGAAAGCTTTCGGAGAGCTGGCAGGATGCAGTTATAATAAGCACCCACGGCATTAACAGAGATAAGTGGGAACAGAGACTTATAACAAGCGCAGCAACCGAAAGTAAGACTATATGCATAACCTCAGGAGTTGAGGATGTAAAAATAATTGGTGATTTACTGTTTAAGCTTATGGAAAAAGGCAAAGGAGAATTTATAGTTTTTGCAGGGCTTAATCTTTATGACCGGGAAAAGATAATGGAGCTTACTCCCGCGGAGTGCATGAATCTTACAGAGGAAGGCCTTTATACGGTTCTTATAAAAAATAGCAGAGTAAAGGAAAAAAGGCTTACTCCGGGTATGAGAGATGAGGAATTTATAAGGGACAAGGTTCCCATGACCAAAGAAGAGATACGCGCCTTATCTATATGTAAGCTTGGACTGTGTAAAGGAGCTGTAGTTTACGATATTGGCGGCGGAACAGGCTCTGTTTCTGTAGAAATAGGCTTATTATCCCCTGATATCACAGTTTATTCCATAGAAAAAAAGCCTGAAGCCTGCAATCTTATACAAAAAAACATAGATAAATTTGATCTTAAAAATGTGAAGGTAGTGGAAGGTATAGCACCACAGGCTATAGAAGGACTTAAGCCTCCGACCCATGTATTTATCGGTGGAAGTACAGGGGAGCTTGAGAACATAATACTTACGCTAAGGTCCTTTGAAAACCCCATAAGAGTTGTGGTAAATGCTGTTACCATTGAAACACTTTCTCAAGTAAATGAGATTATAAAGAAGTATTCGCTTTTAAACAGTGATATAATTCAGGTTCAGATAAGTAAAACAAGAAAGGCAGGGAATTACTCTCTTATGGAGGGGTTAAATCCTGTATATATTGTTAGCTTTGATTTATAAAAATACATTTGATAAAGGCAGAAAATAATGGAATATCCCAGAATTGTTATAGCGGCACCCAAAAGTGGCAGCGGAAAGACCACTGTTACCTGCGGATTACTTGCTGCTCTTAAAAAAATGAATATAGAAGCCTGCAGTTTTAAGTGCGGCCCGGATTATATTGACCCAATGTTTCATAGAAATGTACTTGGGATACCTTCGGGCAATCTGGATACTTTTTTTACCGATAAGGAAACTGTAAGGGAAATATTTGTCAGAGAGTATAAAGGAGATATAGCTGTAGTTGAGGGCGTAATGGGGCTCTATGACGGAGTTGGAGGAATTGAGATTGAAGGCTCGACCTATGACGTTGCAAAAGCTTTAAAATCACCAATAGTACTGGTAGTAGATGTGAAGGGCTGTGGACGTTCTGTGCTGGCCCAGATAAAGGGATTTCTTGATTTTGATACAGAGCACCTTATTAAGGCAGTGATATTAAATAAAACCTCCAAGGGCTATGGCAATATTTTAAAGCCTTTAATAGAAAAAGAGCTTGATATAAGGTGCCTTGGCTGCATAGAGAACAGGGAAGAAGTCTCCTTCTCCACAAGACACCTTGGACTGGTTACTCCGGAAGAGATACCTGATATCCAGGATAAGCTTAAAGAACTTGGGGAAATGACCATGGAAGGTATAGATATAATATCACTTCTGGCTCTTTCCTGGGAAAATGCATTAAACTCAAATCTGGTGGAAAGAGAATATGAGACTGTTTCCGAAGTAAAGAAAGCTGTTCCTAAGGTGAGAGTAGCCATTGCAAGGGACAATGCCTTTTGTTTTTATTACAGAGAAAATCTTGAGCTTTTACTAAGCTACGGGGTAGAACCGGTATTTTTTTCACCTATAAAGGATAAAAAGCTTCCGGAGAATATTAACGGACTGATACTGGGAGGCGGCTATCCTGAGAATTATTTAAAAGAGCTTTCCGGTAATAGTAGCATGCTTCTGGATATTAAGGAAAAGCTTTCTGATGATCTTCCTGTTATAGCAGAGTGCGGAGGCTTTATGTATCTTACAGAGGGAATAAGGGATAAAGAGGGATGTTTTTATCCCATGGTAGGATTTATAAAGGCAAAGGCATCGTGGATAGGAAAAACCGTGAGATTTGGTTATGCATACCTTACGGATAAAGATGGAAATACTATAAAGGGTCATGAGTTTCATTATTTTGATACAGATAATAATGGAGAAGCATTTATGGCAGTAAAGCCTACAGGAAACAGGAGCTGGAAATGCATGCACAAAATCGGTGCTTCTTTTATGGGATTTCCTCATTTGTATTATCCTTCAAATCCGGAGTT
>JAILBM010000432.1 GCA_024680925.1 Butyrivibrio sp. | reverse complement strand
TGTAATAACTGCTGTACCTGTTGATACTGCTGTTACAGCTGCTGAATATTCTGATCCTTCAGTTGTTGTTGTAACTTTACCAATCTTAAATACTTTGGAATCACTGGATGTAATCTTAATGCCTTTACTCAAGTTAGTTCCGACAACTGTTAAGGTTCCTTCTCTCTTGGCATTATTATCTCCAAGAAGAATTCTTTCAACAGAACCTGAGGTTGATCCCATATTTAATGTTACACTTGTAATTGATGGCAAAGTACTTGCATCTTCTATAACTTTAATTGTCTCTGATGCTGTAACCTTACTAACTTTATTGTCTTTATCGGTATAGGTTACTGTAATCTTTGTTGTTCCGGCTTTTAATGGAGTAACTGTATAATTAATTATTCCGGTTGATGTACCTGTAATTGCAACAGTTGCTACGCTCTTATTACTACTTGTTACAGTATAGTTAGCCTTATCTGCTACATATCCATCACCAGTCAATGCAATATCATCATCACTGGAGCTTGCTTTCAGATATGCAGATGCTTCCATTGCTTTTCCGCTATAAGTCTTTAAATCTATGTAACCTTCTGAAGAAGCGCCTGTAATAGAATTAAATCCAATTGCACCAACTCTCTCAACTATAACATTTATACCTACTGTCTTGCTATAATCTCCACTGGTATATATTGCAGCATAGTAATAATCAATTGGTGAAGAACTATAAACTAAAGAAGTACTTGGAGTTTTCCATTCAAATCCTTCAGGTAAGTCTACACTTGCAAGTGTCTTATCCCTATTGGATAAAGCATACAGAGTATCTACTGAAGGTACTTCTACATCTACAACCGTAATATCAATAGTTGCTGTGGCATCCTCAAGTTTTACACCATTATCTGTTGTAGGACCTGTCATGGTTACTGTTATGGTAGCAGTTCCTGCTTTATCAAGAGTTTCACCATAAATATTATAAGTTTCATATATAGTGTCATAAGAATATCCCGCTGTTACACACTCTTCGTTATCAGAGCTAACAGTTACATTATCTTCAGAAAATACATATGAACTAAAATCTATACTTGGTGTAATTCCAAAATAACTAGTATTTTTGGAATAAGTTGTTGTATCAGTTGTCAATGTAAGTGTAGGTGTCTGTCCCTTATATGACGGATCACTTGTCAGATAAGTTTCTGTACTATCATCAGCATATACTACTACATAATATGGAAGAGTATATTTGCTTGATGAAGAAGATGGTATTGATTTGCTCCAGTTATAAGATGTGTTTTCTGTTGTAGCAGAAGCAACTAATGTGTCATCAGCATCATAAATAGCGATATTGTATTGATCAGCATTTTCAACTTCTGTCCAGCTTGTTGTCTTACCACTCCATGTAATATTATCTACAGGATCAAGCTGAGTATAAGCTTCTGCTGTATATTCATAAGTAGCTTGTGCTATATCAGTATATTTGTCACCTGAAACAGACTGCAATGTAAATGTATAGGTACCTGTGGTTGTAAGTACACTACTGAAAGAATAGGTGCTTCCACTATATAAAGCAGTTGCGTTATAAGAATCATCTAAATAACCTGAAGCAGTTTCTCCGATGGCATACTTAACTTTATAATTAAGATTAGCACCTATCTTAACATCGGATACCACTAATTCTTTATAAGTTTCATCAACTGTAATACCACCGATTGTATCTGTACTTGCGGATGCTTCTAAAGCAAATCTTTCACCGTAGAATATTCCCTCAATATCTCCATCAGATGTATCTTTGTCAGTTTTTGCTCTATATGCCTGTGCTATAATATCAACACCAGTTGACATGTACTGCTTTAAAATACCTGACCATGTTCCGTTATTAGTAGAACTAATTGTAGCTGTTCCATCAGTACCATTCGTTACATTAATATCATCTGCCAGATTGGTACTGCCATAGTAAACATCTACAATATAACCTTCTGCCGATCCTTTACCGGTAATAACGATATTATCGGAATCAATCTGTACATCACTAATAACCAGACCGCTGAACGTACCACTGGCTGTACCACTACTATCGGCATCTTCAGTGTCTTCAAGTTGCAATTCCTCATCAGAAGACTCATAGGTCTGCTGATAGGTCACACCATCGTCAGCTACATTACCTGCTTCAGTTGCAAAAGCAGGAAGGCCTTGAGACAGCGTAATACTTGCGCTTAACAGTAAAGCAAGTATTCTACTCTTTTTAAACCTCATAAAATTATCCCTCCATTGTTTATTTTTGTATGCAAAATTGCATACGTCCAAGTAAAATAATAATAGCACACTTAAATCAAGTTTTAAACGAGTTTACGTTTTTTTTATAAATTATCCTAATTGCATTAATTATTAATGTATAAATTCAATCAGCTAAAATACAGTATCTCTCCGATTTTTTATTTCACTTTTCAACTTTTAGCGCTTTATCCTTTCATTATCGTTATTTTGTACATTGTATAATTTCGTAATA
>JAILBM010000428.1 GCA_024680925.1 Butyrivibrio sp. | reverse complement strand
ACAAAACGAGTTATTGTACTGCTTTTGGGGTTTATTAATGTAGCCCTGTTAACAGCAGTTTATGCTTATTTCTGGTTTAATTATTTCTATCCTGAATTGAGCCAGCTTAGAATCAGTGCTGAAGGATATCTTTTAGGTAGTGGTCTAAAACTCTATTTCAGAGGACATTTACTGGTACTTGCAATATATTTTGTGCTATTACAGTTTTTTACAAATACCTATGGTGGACTGCGCTATGGCTATATGAAAACCATGGATATAATTTTTTCCCAAATATTTGCGCTACTTATGACCAATGTAATTACTTATTTCCAGTTATCACTTATGCGTAACTGGCTTATGCCTATTGTTCCTGTTTTGGAAATGTATGCCATAGAACTTGTAATAGCGCTTGCATGGACTGTTATCTGTAATGCTATTTACAGAGCAGCATTTCCTCCAAGAGAGATGCTTCTTATAAGCGGCGAACATCCTGTGGATGATATATTAAAAAAGTTTGCTTCAAGGCAGGATAAATATAATATCGTCAAATGCATGAATGTTTCTGAGGGGATTGAAACTATCAAGAAAGAATGTATTGAAAGATATGATGGCATTGTAATATGGGACATACCCACACCTGACAGAAATAAGATCATGAAGTTTTGTTATAAAAATTCCATACGAGTTTATCTTATGCCCAAAATTACTGATGTAATGGTAAAAGGGGCAGAGCAGCTTCACCTTTTTGATACACCGGTACTTCTTATACGAGAGTATTCATTAAAGGCAGAGCAGCGTTTTGTTAAAAGGATTATAGATATAATTTTTTCACTTATACTGATTGTTATTTCATCTCCGTTTATGCTTATAACAGCAATTCTTATTAAAGCCTATGACAGAGGTCCTGTACTTTATAAACAGGTCAGATGTACTACCGATATGAAAGAATTTAAGATAATGAAATTCAGAAGTATGAGAGTAGATGCTGAAAAAGATGGTGTTGCAAGACTAGCTTCAAAGCATGATGACAGGATAACTCCAATCGGAAAATTTATTAGAAAAGTAAGAATAGATGAGCTTCCTCAGCTTTTTAATATTTTAAAGGGTGAAATGTCATTTATAGGTCCAAGACCTGAAAGACCGGAGATTATAGCCCAATATGTTGAAGAAATGCCTGAATTTGTGTTCAGAACAAAAGTAAAAGCCGGACTTGCAGGTTATGCACAGGTTTATGGTAAGTATAATACTACACCTTATGATAAGCTTAAGCTTGACCTTACATATATTGAAAATTATTCGGTATGGCTTGATTTAAAGCTTATGCTTTTAACACTTAAAATATTATTTACACCTGACAGTACTGAAGGCGTAGAAGACAATCAGACAACGGCTCAAAAATAAAAAATTTAATTAAAGGAAAAGTATGGACGAAGTTTTGAATCTTAGAAGCTTTTATTTAAGGCTTATCAGAAAAATATGGATTCTTCCTGCAGCTATGGCTATTGGCGGTTTTTTGGCAGGAACTGTATATTTTCTTACTACAACGGTTTATGGACCTGCAAAAAGCTATAGTGCCACGGCAACTATTTATATAGATTTTGCCTATGATGAAACCGGCACAGTAGTTGACTGGTATAATGCGTACACCTGGAACATTCTTATGACTACTGATGATATCATAGATGAAACTATGGAAAATCTTAAAGAAGCAGGTATTCCTGAAATAACAGATCCTTCTGTGGTTAGTGGAATTTCATCAGGAGTGTCCAGAGAAGAGGTTCTTGAATCCACAAGTGCAGATCTTCCCTCAGATGTAAGAGTAATGGTTTTAACAATCACAAACAATGATAAGGATCTTGCCAATGCAATTCTTGAAGCATCTGCAGCATCTTTGGAAAACTTTGGCGAAACCCATGATGAGTTTATTTCAATCAGTAAGATCGGAGGAAAAGAGGCAGAGCTGGTAACCTATACTGACAGAACTACAGCAGCCATTGTGGCTGGCATAGTATTTGGATTTTTGGTAGCATTTTTTGGAATGCTTCTATGGAATACTTTGGATGATGCAGTATATGTTCCAGAGGATGTGGAGAACCGATATAAGGTCACGCTTCTTGGTATTATGACCAAGTCCGGAGTACAAATGCCCGATAGATTTAGAAATGAACTTATTGAGGCTATGAACCTGTATTGTAAAGATAAAAGCAGAATAGAACTGATAGCTGCAGGGAACTGGGAGGATGATTCCAAATCAAAAGAAGACAGCATGCGACTTCATGAAATGGTTGAAGGACCTTTTGATTTTAATAAGACATCCGTAACAGGTATAGAAATCCCGGGAAATAAAACAGACAGCTACAGAGTTATCAGAGAGACAGACGGTGTTATAATTACAATTCCTGCAGGAAAGAGATGTGCAAGCGCGGCAGATCATCTTATAGGACAGCTTAAAAAGCATAACTGCAACATCTTTGGTATTATTCTGACTGATGTGGATATAAAGTTTTTGAAAAGATATTATCGTATGAAATAAATTATAGGAAATAAAAATGACTAAAACAGCAAGGCTTGAACATCTTGTTTCTGCCGTAAACCGGGTGGGAGCAGATCTGGCAATACAAATGAGACTAAAAACTGATGCAGTTATTGTTAATCAGTGTGATCGATTTGAATATTTAGAAATGGATAATTGCGGCAGCAGATTGCGAATATATAATTGCAATGAAAGAGGAGTTGGGCTTTCAAGAAATACCGCAATACTTCATGCAGAGGCAGAAATTTCTCTTATAAGCGATGAGGATATTGTATATACAGATACTTATGTAGAGGATATTTTAAAAGAATTTGATACTCATCCCCGGGCTGATATGATCTTATTTAATGTTGAACAGTCTGATGGGAGATATACATATCATAATGACAGCTTTGGCAGAGTCCATATATGGAACAGTGGAAGATACCCTGCCTATAGCATAGCTGTAAGAACAGACAGACTAAAACAGTCTAAGGTAACCTTTTCCACTTTGTTTGGTGGTGGTGCCAAATACGGTTCAGGGGAAGACAGTCTATTTTTCAAGGATGCACTTAAAGCCGGCCTTAGAATATATAAATCACAGGTGCTGATAGGACATGAAATAACCAGAAAATCCACCTGGTTTGAAGGCTATAATGAGAAGTACTTTTTTGACAAAGGAGTACTTTACTACCACCTATACGGTAAAATGGCAGAGATTATAGGTTTTATATATTTATACAGACATAAGGATGAATGGTGTAAGGAACTGGAATTTAAGAAATGCCTGGACCTTATAAAAAAAGGAATAAAGAGCGCTAAATAATGATAATCTATATTTCGCTTGCTTTGGCAACGGTAATTATAGCTTGCCTTATGCAAAAAAGTCCGGAAGTAAATATAGAAAAAGGAATTGCAATGCGGCTTCCTCTTTCAAGGGAAGGCATAACAAGGCGAAGTCTTTTAAATGCTATTGGCATGGGGATTATATTCACCATGCTATTTGTGGTATCAGCTCTTAGGATAAATGTTGGAAACGATTATGCCAAATATGTGGAATTTATGCATTTGGCCTGGGCCAAACAGGTGGTACCTACTGAGTGGGGATTTAATACCCTGACCTGTGTTATTTATGATTTGTTTGGATATGAAAATTTCCTGATGGTTTTTGCCATATTTGCTTTTGCTACAATTTTCTTTTTCCTTCTGGGAATCTGGCAGCAGAGTGAAAGCTTTAAATGGAGCTTTTTTATGTTTATGGCTCTTGGATATTATTATCAGTCCATAAGCACGGTAAGATATTATCTGGCTCTCGGTATTGCCCTTTATTCCATTAAATATGTAATAAGCAGGGACTGGCCACGATTTGTAGTGTGTGTCCTTATTGGATCTCTTTTTCATAAATCGATGCTGGTAATCCTTGTGCTTTACGTTTTAGCGCAGCTTCCCTGGAAAAAATGGATGCTTGGAATAGCAGCAGCCTTTTGCCTGTCCTTTGTTTTTTTACAGGAGCAGTATCTTAAGCTGGCGGTGATCTTATATCCTTCTTATGAGGATACAGAGTATATTACAGAAGGAACCTCAGTAACAGTTCTATGGTCTGAAGTTGATTCTCTCAAAAGCTTCTTAAGCGCAGCAAAGGCCTGGACAGTAGGCAATATAAATGTTTTCAGATGTCTGGCAGTTCTTATTCTTTCTTTGTATCTGTATAAAAAAGCAGTAAAGGATAATAGGCGAAATCTTTTTTATTTTTATTGTAATCTTATGGCTCTTGCCATATATGTATTTTGCACATTTATACCTTTTGTTTCCAGAATTGGTTTTTATCTTACGGTTACCCATATTTTGTTTGTACCAACTCTTATAAACCAGATTGATGATGATAAAAAAAGATTTTATATAAAAATAGCAGTTATTGTGGCATGTATCGGTTATTTTGTGATGTATATGAGAGGTGCAGGGAATGACGGTGTACGTATACTTCCTTATCAGACCTTTCTTTTCCATGATATGCCACCAATATTATCAGAGACAGGATATTAAAAACGATGGATTTTTTTAATGCGGAAAATATAAAATTTATAATTATAATAGTTTGTTATAATCCGGGAAATAAACTCCTTGATACCTTCGAAAGTATAAAAAATCAAACTCATAAAAATATACAGATTATTATAAAAGACGGTGGTTCTACGGATTATTCCCTTGAAGAGCTGAGACTGAGCTTCGAAGGAGATAAACTGTATGATAAAGCTATTATAATAAGCAGTCCCGATGAAGGAATTTATGATGCCATGAATATTGCGGTGGATGCAATTCCGGAAAATGCGCTTACCTCAGATAAAGAATGTAGCTTTGTATATTTCCTTAACTGCGGTGATGTGTTTGCAGACAACAATGTTCTTGAAAAGGCAGCAGGTCTTATAGGTGAGAAGTTTGAAGCGGATAAAAACAATAAAACAGCTTCCAAAGATGACCGTACAAGAATGACAATTTTTTACGGAGATATAAAGGATATGCAGACGGGAAAACACGTATCATCTACTCCTGTCATAGATGATTTTGCATGTTACCGAAATGTACCCTGCCATCAGGCATGCTTTTATGATGCGGCTCTGATGAAGCTTCAGGAATTTGATACCGCCTGGAAGGTAAGAGCAGATTATGAACATTTTCTTCGCTGCAGATATATGGAAAATGCTGAAACAGTATATCTTGATATGATCATAGCTGATTATGAAGGCGGCGGATTTTCAGAAACCGCAGATAACAGAAGGCTATCTGAAAATGAAAGAAAGCAGATCATAGCAAAATATCTTACAGAAGATCAGATAAGAAAATTTGATATGATAAGAATTCTTACCCTGGCTCCCTTAAGAACAAAACTTGCTTCCAATAAAGTCACGTCAGGAATATACAATGGCTTAAGAAGCCAAATCTATAATTTGATGAAGAAAAATAAACAGTAATTACCTAAAGTAGAGAACAGGAAATAATTATGAGAGTACTCTGGCTTTGTAATATAATGCTCCCGGCCTATGCAAAGGCAAAGGGCCTTAGCTTTTCAGCAAGGGAAGGCTGGCTTTCCGGAAGCTTTGACAGAATTCAAAAGGCACAAAAAAATAAAGAAGAAAGTTTATCTAAAGAGCTTATTCTGGGAGTGGCTTTTCCCGGGGAAAAAGGCCTTTCAGATATTATCGAAGGTGTTTATTTTTATACCTTTGAAGAAAATCTTGATACACCTGAAATATATGACAGTGGTCTTGAAACACAGATGAAGAACATTATAAATGATTTCAGACCTGATATAGTTCATATATTTGGAACTGAGTTTCCCCATGCCCTGGCCATGACAAAGGCTTTTGGCAAACCTGAAAGAACTCTTGTGGGAATACAGGGCCTGTGCTCTGTTATTGCAGAAAAGTACATGGCAGATCTTCCTGAAAACGTCATAAATACGAGGACAATTCGAGACAGATTAAAGCATGATTCCATCATAGAGCAGCAGGAAAAATATATAAAGCGCGGTGAAATTGAAACTAAGATAATAAAAAATACAGGACATATTACAGGAAGGACTGCTTTTGATAAGGAAGAGACATCTAAAATTAACAGCTCTGCCAAATATCACCACATGAATGAAACCATGCGCAGTCAGTTTTATGACGGCAGGTGGAAGGAAAATGAGTGCAGAAGCCACAGCATTTTTTTATCCCAGGGAGATTATCCTCTTAAAGGATTTCATTATGTACTTAAGGCAATGCCAAAGATACTGGAAAAGTATCCCGATGCCCATGTATATGTTGCAGGTAACAGTATAATCGGTAAAATTGACAGAAGAAGTATTACAGTTCCGGATGATACAGGTACGGTGATCACTGGAAGCCGTTATCCGCTTTTTATGAGAATAAGTGCCTACGGGCAGTATTTAAGGCAGATCATTTCCGATTATCATCTTAAAAAGCACGTCACTGTTCTTGGAAAACTTAGTGCCGATCAGATGAAGGAACAGTATCTTAAAAGCAGCCTGTTTATTTGCCCCTCCTCTGTGGAAAATTCGCCTAATTCCCTTGCGGAGGCCATGCTCCTTGGTATGCCTGTTATTGCAGCAAAAACAGGCGGGATTCCCAGCATGATGGATAATAATAAAGAGGGAATTTTATATGAACCCGGAAATATAGATGAGCTTTCCGAAGCTGTGATCAGCATTTGGGATGAACCTGTTATAGCCGGTGTTTTCGGGGATAATGCAAGAAAAAGAGCCCTTATGGACCATGATGCTGACAGAAATTTTGACAGACTGATAAAGATATACAACGAAATATATTTTCAGATTAAAGAGTAACAGGAAATATGAAGATTACATTTATATCAAATTACATAAATCACCACCAGATTCCTTTATGTGATGCAATATATAAGCTAATAGGTGATAACTTTACCTTTGTTCAGGCAATGGATATGGAACAAAAGAGAGTTGAAATGGGCTGGGGTGTTGACCTTGAAAAGTACCCTTATGTGGCAGAGTATTCCGGGGACAAAAGCTACTGCGAAAGTATGATAAGAAACGCAGATGTCCTGATACTTGGCTGGAGTGGCCAAAAAGAGCTGGATGACTTTGTGCTGGAATTGGGAAAGCCGGTTCTTAGAATCAGTGAGCGAATCTACAGAGAAGGTCAGTGGAAAGCCATTTCTCCAAAAGGCCTTATAAGTAAATACAAAGAGCATATAAGATACAGAGATAAAAAGGTTTATCTTTTATGCGCAGGAGCCTATGTGGCTTCTGATTTTGAACTTATTCATGCTTACCCCGGTAAAAAATATATATGGGGATATTTTCCGCCCACACAGCATCTGACAAAAGAGCAGAAGGAAGAACGTTTTTTGGAATTTGAAAATAAGAAAATAGAGCTTTTATGGGCCGGAAGATTTATAAAGCTAAAACATCCTGAGTTTGCAATAAATGCCCTAAGAGATTTATCAAAAAAAGGCTATGACCTTCATCTTACAATGATAGGAGATGGAGAGATGCTTCCGGGGATGAAAGAGCTGTCACAGATATATGGCTTAGAGGGAAAGATTACATTTCTTGGAAATCTTGATCCTAAGGAAGTAAGAAAAGAAATGTTAAAGTCGGATATATTTCTTTTTACCAGTAATTACTTAGAGGGCTGGGGCGCTGTTGTAAATGAAGCCATGAATGCAGGCTGCGCTGTGGTAGCATCTGCCGAAGCCGGCTCTGTACCTTATCTTATCCATGACGGCTTTACAGGAATGATTTATAAAAACGGTGAATATAATGATATGCTTTTGCGTCTTACGGAGCTTTTGGATAATCCATCAAGGATTACTGCAATAGGACGGGAAGCTTATGAAGAAATATGTGAAGTATGGAATGCGGAGCATGCAGCGGCAGAGCTTATCAGGTTTTGCCATGAACTTTTAAACGGCAAGCCATCTCCCGCTATTTCCGGGCCTCTTAGCTATGCACCAAGTATTAAGCCACCGGCTATGAGGAGAACTTTACAGGAAGATAATCATTTGGCTTGAAATAGCAAAAGTTACATGTCTTTAAAAATTTTAGTGAGGATATTATGAAAAATAACAATGTACAGGAAAATGAAAGAGTAATAGATCAGATTCTTCATTACGAGTTTGATTTTGCAGGAATAAGAGTAAGAACCATAGAAGTACTTTTTTGCATAATAGTGCTTACCCTGGGACTTATGGCAAGAATACATCTTTTTGAAATAGCATCGGGAGATTATACCACAGCCTTTGCAGACTGGATGAAGGAAATAGATGCAGCAGGCGGCTGGGCTTATATAGGAATTGAACCCGGTATATCCGATGCCAGCACCTTTGACTATAACTGTATATTTCAGTATTGCCTTTGCCTTCTCTACACAATAGGAGGCGGAAAGGTTGCAGACATTTATCTTGTAAAGATATTATCTGTAATATTTGATTATGTTCTTATTTTCAATGCCACAAG
>JAILBM010000415.1 GCA_024680925.1 Butyrivibrio sp. | reverse complement strand
TGATCTCCCAATGGTATCAAGTGCCGAAGACATCACTCTCAAAGAAGGCGAATCCATCCACAACATCAGTGTTCACATACGTCTAAACGAAGGCTGGGACGAATAACCCCAGCCTTCTTCTTTTTTATGCCAAAAGCCCCTCCCATGGCCATCTCACCCGCCCTCCTGCCCTTGGCCGTCGCCCTCGCACCTTCCGGGCCTCGACTCAATGACAGGGAATTCAGGGCACAAATTTTCTTTCCTGGGTGTTTTATGGCTAAAACTCACCCGCCTTTAACGAGCGGTTTATATTTGACTTGGGAGTCCTTTCAAAAAAATGCCCATTTATCTTATCGCTCATATGAATGTATTCTTGTGCGTTAATAACAGAAATCCGCACTTGCTGCGGGTTTCGTAAGAAAATGATTCAAGAGGCAAATAGGCCCTGCGACGTTAGTCGCCTTCAAATGGCCTATTTGCATGACTTTTGGAGCAAAGCGACAAAAAGTCATAAGTAGTTATAATTGGTCATTTTCTGACTTTTTCGATATTGTAATAGAAGTGTAAAAATGACGTTTTTAACGTTCAGGGGGCTTATATGAGGCGCAGAAATAATCAATTTATCATTTTTATACTTTCAATAGCAGGGCTTGGACTTACGGCAGAAAGCTATATGATGGGATGGGAATTTTGGGTTCCGCCCCTGATAATCATGGGCATTATTGGATGCTGGATACTTCATATCATTAAAGAAAATAATGATAACTTTAATGAAATTTTTTATTTTTTCGTGATTTCTTTTGCCACTTTTTTTCATGGCATACATAGGACAAGTTTCTTTGATGTTGCAGTTATTGTAATGCTTTTTCTTGTGACAATCTCCCGAATGGACAGGGCAATATTCATACATATTTATATGATAGAATATTTTATTATTCTTGCAATTCAGGTCGTAATGACAGTTAAAGGAGTCTTGCCTTTCTTTGATTCCTTGAATGTCTCCAGGATATTTCTTCACGTTGTAGCGGTACTGTTTGTATACCTCAATTGTGTCAATTCTATTCAGGAACGCATCGAGACAAGAGAACAGGTAATAGAAAAAGATAATAAACTTGAGGAATATGATGAAGACATGGAAGATTTTCTTTCAAATATTTCTCATGAACTTCGAACACCTATAAATGTATTAAACGGCATGTCAGATCTTTTGATCAGAAAACAGCCCGGGGAAGAAGCATTTTCAATAAAGGAAGCCGGAATTCGATTGTCTTATCAGGTAGAAGATATTCTTGATTTCACAGAGACGAAGAGAAAAAAGCTGATTCTCGAAGAGGAAGAATATATGAGTACATCTTTGATAAATGATGTAGTTATGTATTTTCGAGGGAAACACACTAAGCAGAATCTGGAGCTTGTGGTTGACATTAGCCCGAATCTTCCAAACAAAATGATCGGGGATATAAAAAAATTGCATAAGATTTTTCGTCATCTTCTGGACAATGCCATTAAGTTTACAAAAGATGGTGGAGTCTGTGTTTCAATGTTAACGGAAGAAACATCTTATGGCGTAAATCTTTGCATAGAGGTTCTTGATACAGGTATCGGGATGGAAAGAAAGACTATTTCGATGGCAGGTGAAGGTATGTTTCAGGAATATAAAAAAAGAGATAGACACACCGGCGGAATAGGACTTGGACTCTATATAGTACATGGTTTTGCCCATAGAATGGGGGGATTTGTTCATATAGAAAGTGAACCGGGAATTGGAACTATGGTACGTGTAACTATCCCTCAAAAGCTGGCGGATAAGACACCATGTCTTAAGGTAAGTACGGATTTTGGTGGAGATGTCCTGCTTTACATAAATTCCGACAAATATAAGGTTGTCAGAGTCAGAGAATTTTATTTGAAAATGGTGGCAAGGCTTACTTCGGAGATGGGAGTGAGGCTGTATTCAGCAGATACATTTACTGAGGTAATGAGACTGGTCGATGAATGCAACATTTCTCATATATTTACAGGTGAAGAGGAGTATAGGGAAAATGCAGCATATTTTGATGAAATGAGTAAAGGAAAAATTGTGGTTTCAGTGTTTGCAGACGAAAGCGCTGTCCAGAACAAGGAAAGCTCAGTTTTCTTTATATCCAAGCCACTTTATGCTTATCCTATCACGAAGGTATTGAATGAAGGTAAGAAAGCAGGAAATTATAATCTGGTAAGTAAAAAAGAGCGACCAATGCTTGAAGGAATGAGAGTTCTTATTGTGGATGATGAACCTATGAATCTTGTGGTAGCAACAGAACTTTTCCAGAATTATGGAATGCTTGTAGATGTTGCTTCAGGCGGAAAAGAATCTATCGATAAGTTCAGGGATAATCATTATGACATTATATTTATGGATCACATGATGCCTGAAATGGATGGAGTTGAAGCTATGCATAAGATCCGGGAAATTTCGGGAGAAACTCATAAAAAAGTTGTTGTTGTGGCACTTACGGCGAATGTGGTTTCCGGCGCGAAGGAGATGTTTGTACGTGAGGGGTTTGATGGACTTATTTCAAAGCCTATCAATTTGGCTGATTTTGAACGTGTAATGCTAAGAGTTTTTCCGGATAATAAAATAGTTTCGGAGGTATAAGAGCATGAAGAAGATAAAAAAATTGTTGAATTTTATCATATATGCCATTAAAGATCCGGAACGTGAACTTTCAGAAAGACTTTTTTTACTGCTTACAATGTCAAGCTCTTTACTTATGTTCGTTACAGTAATTGTAGAAATTATAGCCGGTGAATATAACGTTTCTACTATTGCCTTTTTAATTATAAGCATTTTGATGCCTGTTCTTTCATTTATATGTCTGTATAAAAATAAAATGAAGATTGCCGTAAAGATTTTCGGAACAGTGTTTGTTTTTATTATTATTCCAATGATCTTTTTCTATAATTACGGAGTTAAAGGTGGTGGCGGTGCCTGGTTTATTTTTGCGTTTTTATATGTTGGTCTTGTATTTACCGGTGCCTTTAGAAACCTTTTATGGCTGGCAACTATATTAATGGCATGCGTGTGTTTTTATATTGATTACGTTAATTCAGAAGTAATCAACCAGATCAGTAAGGAAAAGTTCTATATAAATTCTTATATTGCCATGTTTTTGGTGGGGTTTACGTGCTTCATCATGAGCGTTTTTCAGAGCCGCTTACTAAGAGAGGAGAGTAGTAGGGCCCAAAGGGAAAAAAACAGAGCGGAAGAACTTAATGTTTCCCAAAATCAGTTTTTCTCAAGCATGAGTCATGAGATTCGTACACCTATAAATTCTATTCTGGGACTTAATGAACTGATTCTGAGGGAAGAAGGGGCATCTGCTGAGATTGTGCGTGATGCGCTTGGAATTCAGGGTGCCGGTAAGATGTTACTTGCCTTGATAAATGATATTTTGGATTTTTCTAAAGTTAAAGCCGGAAAAATGGATATCGTTCCTGTGGAATACAGTTTGGGAAACATGATATCGGAAATTGTGAACATGCTTTGGTTAAGGGCAAAGGATAAAGGTCTTGAATTTAAAGTCTCCGTCGATCCTGAGGTGCCTTCGGTACTTTATGGTGATGAGGTGCGCATTAAGCAGATACTTATCAATTTGCTCAATAATTCTGTTAAATATACTAAAGAGGGATCAATCGGGCTTCATATAGAAAGCAAACAGGTGGATGATAAGAACGTATCTTTGATAGTAAATGTAACAGATACGGGAATTGGAATAAAAAAGGATTCTATTCCATATCTTTTTGATGCATTTAAGCGAGTAGATGAAGGCAAAAATCGTCATATTGAGGGTACGGGACTTGGACTTTCAATAGTAAAGCAGCTTGTAGATCTTATGGATGGATCGGTAACTGTAGATAGTATTTACGGAGAGGGAACCACCTTTACAGTAACTATCGAACAGGAAGTAATGGATCCCACCGGAGTTGGAAATCTGGATATTAAAAACTTCGGTCTTGTGGGCAGCGGGGCTTATGAGAGTAGTTTTATAGCTCCATCAGCCAGAATTCTCATAGTGGATGATAATGAAATGAACCTGGAAGTTGAAAGAAAGCTTCTGACAGATACAAAAATGCAGATAGATACTGTGCAAAGCGGATGGGATGCCCTCGTTAATACATTAAATTACAGATACGATGTGATTTTGATGGATCATCTGATGCCGGAAATGGATGGTATCGAATGTATGCATAAAATTCGTGAACAGCAAGGGGGACTAAATAAGAATGTTCCGGTGTTGGTGCTTACGGCTAATGCGGGTTCCGACAATAGAGAGATATATAGGAGGGCAGGATTTGATGGATATCTTGTAAAGCCGGTTTCGGGAGCCTCTCTGGAAGAAATTCTTATAAAACATATTTCTAAGGATAAGCTTGATCTAAAGTATCAGCCTGTCCGGATGGAAGACGGTATAAAAACTGCTCCCGGATATGTGAGAAAAGTTCCTGTTATTATATCTGCTGCGAGTGTTGCAGATATTCCGAAAAGCATTGTGAGAGATTTAAATATTGCCATCATACCATTTTTAATAAAGACAGATGAAGGTATTTTTAAAGATGATATTCAGATAGGTGCAACTGAATTGAGTCGATATATAAATAATGGTGGAAATGTGACAGCCATAACACAGGATGTTGACAGTTATATGAATTTCTTTGCCGGATTATTAAAAAAAGCCCACTATTTGATTCATATTGCTGTTTCCTCTTCTGTAAACTCTGATTATAAAAATGCAAAAGAAGCTGCTGAAGCCTTTAATAATGTGACGGTTATAGATTCAGGGAATATGTCTTCAGGCGCAGGTATTCTTGCGCTTATAGCAAGCAGACTTGTAAAACAGGATATTCCTGTGGATGGAATTATTAAAGATCTGGAGGAAGTGAAAGAAAGTATTCAGAGTAGTATTGTTTTGAAAGAAACAGGATATCTTGCCGGAAATAATTTGATAAGCAGTCAGGGTTATAAACTTTTGAACGCATTGCAGATCCGTCCTTCTTTGAGGCTTAAGGGTAATCGATACAGAATTGATGGTGTATGGTATGGGAAAATAAAAGATACGTATCGAAAATATATTAGAAAAACATTTCTTGCACACAATACGGCAGATACTGATATTGCATTTATTACTTATGTTGATGTTCCGGAGGAGACTCTAATCTGGGTTTGTGATGAGGTTTTAAAGAGAGTTCATTTTAAAAAGATTGTTTTACAGCAGTCAACGGCAGCAGTTTCATCGATTTGCGGTCCGGGAACTATCGGAATTTTTTATTATTCAAAGGGTAAGAAATCTTATAATCTGGGAACTTTTTTCAATGATGATAAGAATAGTTCTACGGATAAAACAAAGTGTATTGAAAATAAGGATGTTGAGAATGTTAATATATCCGAAATTCCGACAGATGTGGAAATGTTACAGGATACTGACCGAAAAAAAGGTAATTGGTATGAGACAATTGATGGAATAGATGGTGAGGTCGCTATCAGAAACTCCGGTTCAGAGGATGCTTTCCGTACTGTACTTGAAATCTTTTATAAAGCTATTGATATGAAGACAGAGGAACTTAGTAATTTCTTTAAGGAACAGGATTGGAAAAATTATACCATAAAGGTTCATGCGCTAAAAAGTTCTTCAAGGCTGATAGGAGCTTGTGAACTTGCTGCTGAAGCGGAGGCACTTGAGCTTGCCGGAAAAGATGAAAACATTGATTTTATTCGCAGCAACCATGAAGCAATGATAAATCATTTTTTGAAATATAAAGAAATTCTTTCGGATATTTTTGATGATACAAATGCAGATACTGAAGATATTTTTGATGACTCAAATGAAGAGCAAGAAGAGGAGTTTGATGAATACATAATTGAGAGTATTTATGAATCACTTAAGGAGGGGATTGAAAGCAAAGACAGTGAAATGATAAAAGATATATTTGCAGAGATGGAGAATTATCCGCTTCCTGAAAATTACAGGAAAAAGATAAATCAAATGAAACTATGTTTTGATAAAAATGATCTTAGTGAAATGATAAACATAATGGAGAGTGAAGATGAGTAAAGCAGTTTTAGTTACAAGTAAATTTTCTATAGTCTTAAAAGGAATAGAGAAAAAACTTAAGGAACTCGATTTCGATGTAAAGACGATAAACGGAGGTTTGGGAGCAATTTCAGAAAAGGATTATGATGCGGAACTGTTACTTTTATATATGACAGATGAGATTTTGAATCAGACTTTTAATTTGGAGCAGGTATTTAATGTATGTCAGAAAGCAAAGCATAATGGTTGCGGGATAATTTTTGTGGATGGTGAGCAGAATTATCATGAATTCATAAAAGTGGTACCTGAACTGAATAATTATGGTTGGGTGAATGTTCCTTTGGATTCAAAAAAATTTTTAAAAACATTAGAAAGTGAATTGCACAAGGCGCGGGGCAGGATGGATGAAAGAAGCGTTCTTATCGTTGACGATGATGAGGTTTTTGGCAGTATGGTGAAAGACTGGCTTAAAGATGAATATTCGGTATCTTACTTGGCTGAGGGAAAGAAGGTCATGCCGTTTCTTGGTTCTAACAAAGTAGACCTTATACTTTTAGATTATGAAATGCCTGTAATGAATGGACCGGAGGTTTTGGAATTACTTCATTCTAATCCCGGTACAAAAAATATTTTCGTTATATTTCTGACCGGTGTCAATGACAGAGAAAGTATTGAAAAGGTTTTAAAGCTGAGACCTAATGGATATCTTTTAAAGACGGCTACAAAAGAAGAGATATTGAAAAAAATTGGGACTTTTTTAAAGAAAAATCAGCAGTAAGTTTTAAATAGTACAAACACCCGGCACGGAGGCTTTTCATGGATAAAACGATTTGGCTCATCTGTACAGCTATGGCTATAATTTTATGGTCGTCTACCAGTTTGCTGTACAAAGCAGGTATTAACAGAAAAAATGAGAAATATGTCTGCCTTAAATATACAGTGTCTGTAGGTTTTGTATGTTTTATCCTTGCTCTTGGTTATTATCTGGTGAGACAAGAGTCATTTTCAATATGGGAGAGTGCAATTAGATACTGGCCCATGACAGTATTTGGATTTGTCTATGCTGCTATCAATACCATATCTTTTAATGGATATATTTATAATGAGGCTACAGTACAGTCTCCGATTGAAGGAATCAGTGGAGGTACATCCACGATTCTTCTTATGATTGTATATCTGCTGCTTGGAAGGGTGGATTCATTTTGGGCTTTGATAACTCCGCTAAGAACTATAGGAATATTGATTATTATGATGTCAGTGGTCATGTTGTCAATTGTTCGCAATAGGGAAGAGAAGAGCAGATTAGAGAATCAGACTAATGTCCAAAAATCAAGCTGGAAATGGAGGGGACTTGGTACCTTGATTTTTCCGGTCTTGTTTTCACTTGTTGATGGTCTTGAGACTGTTGTGACCGGAATATGTCTGGATACTACCTATGGTTATGCGATGCCGGAGGGAGACAGCATTATTATTGTTGGTTTTGAGTATGCTTT
>JAILBM010000413.1 GCA_024680925.1 Butyrivibrio sp. | reverse complement strand
AAATAATAGAGAGATAAGATAATAGAGAGATAAGATAATAGAGAGATAAAATAATAGAGAGAACAAATAATAGAGAGATAAAATAATAGAGAGATAAAATATTTGAGACAAAATAATATAGAAATATTAAAATATTAAAATATCCCGCCATGCTTTGATAAGTACAGTAGTTATCAAAATAAGGCGGGATTTATTATATTAAGCTGTTTGAAGTGTGCAGTGGTTAAATGAATTTCTCGTAAGAATGTCTACGATGTCAGTTGGATTAAAAGGCTTTGATATAAAGTCCCTTGCACCGTTTTTCATGGCATCAGGGAGCATATTCTTTTGAGAAGATGCCGCGCACATGATGACACGTGCTGTTTTGTCATATTCCATAATATCCTTAAGGACTTCAATGCCGTTTTTTTCAGGCATGGAAATGTCAAGTGTAACAAGGTCCGGCTTTAATTCTTTATATTTCTCAAAGGCATCAAGTCCGTTCTCCGCTTCCCCTACAATCTCAAAACCTGCCTGGGAAAGGATGGATTTAAGAACCTGGCGCATATATTTTACATCATCAACCACTAAAACTTTAAACATAAAACTTACTCTCCTTTTTTCAACATTCGGTATTATATATTAGAGATTTTTTTATTACTAGTCCTTTCACAAAATGTTCAAATTTAAAACTATTTATTAATAGAATTCAGAATTGCCTATAAAAAACAATTGTGAATACTAACAAAATATTAAGAAAAACACAAACTTTATTTGGTGCAAATGGTATAGAATAGAATATAAGAAAAGGCTTGATATCATTGACTATCATCCAATGTTTCAGGCAGGGAGAAATATACTTAATGTATGAAGGGAGCATATTATGAAAAAGAGGTTATTAGAGGTATCATCGGTATTTTTGGCGCTGGCACTTCTTTGCGGGTGCGGGAATAGCGGAAGCAGCGAAAGCGTAGAAAAATATGCGACAGAGGGTGCTTATGATTCCTATGAAATGGGAGATAGTATAGCCTATGAAGAGTCTGCGTACGAGGCAAATGATATGGAAGAGTCAAAGGCTCAGGCAGATGTGGATGAGAATACTCAAACAGAAAACAGGAAGCTCATTACAACCATGAGCATCAATGCCGAGACCTATGATTTGAATGAGCTGATGGCAACTGTTGAAGCTAAGGTGACAGAGCTTGGAGGTTATATTGAGAGCAGCGATATCAATATGAAGTCTAATGGTTATGACTACTATCGCAGCACAGGAACAGGTTATTATGTGGCCAACACGGCAAATCTGGTAATTAGAATTCCGGATAAAAAACTGGATGGCTTTGTGGATGATTTTGCATCAAAGTCAAATATTACATATAAAAGTACATCGGTTGAAGATGTAACACTTAACTATACTGATCTGGAAACCAGAGTTAAGGCCCTTAAAACAGAGGAGGACAGGCTTCTGGAGTTTATGGAAAAGGCAGAAACTATAGAAGATATGATGTCTGTAGAGGACAGGCTTACAGATGTGCAGTACGAGCTTCAAAGTTATGAGTCACAGCTCAGAGCCCTTTCCAATAAGGTGAATTATTCTACAGTAAATCTTTCTTTGTCTGAGGTTAAGGAATACTCAGAGGTAGAGGAAGAAAGAGATGGCTTTTTTGACAGAATAGCAGATGGATTTGTTGAGAGCACACTTAGTGTCTGGAACGGTTTCAAAGAGTGCATCATCTGGTTTGTAACACACATTCCACAGCTTTTGGTGGGTGCAATATTTATCGCAATACTGGTTATAGTGGCAAGAAAGATATTTAGGAAAAAAAGTTGAGAAATATCGGTATTTCGTATAGAATATATTATGAAGCAATATATTTCTATTATACCGTTTTTCTATGGTAGTCACTTAAGGAGGCTTAAGATGTTAGCTACATTGATACCTTTATTCGATGAAAAGATGGAAGTTTGTTCCTATTCTATTTTTGCCCAGAAGGAAAATTATTTATTGCGTCCGACGATGCAAAGTACCAGCAGATATGACAATGCCGGTAATGTAGTCGGATTGGAGATCATAGACAGTGTAGGTACGGAGGCTTTATCCGGCAACAAAGAGCTGTTTATTGAAATGAATGAAGTATCAATATATGCAGATCTGGGAAGTCAGTGTAATGCCGATCACAACCATATTGTACTGCTGATAGGTCCTTCAATTAAGCCTCAGGAAGAATATATTGAAAGGTTAAAGGCACTTAAGGAAGACGGATATAAGCTGGCAATGAGAAAGCTTTTGGTTGCTCAGTTTGAAGAGTATAAAGAGATTCTTAAGCTTTGTGATTATATTTTGCTTAATCATCAGAAAATTGATATTTCAAAGGCAAGAATTTACTTTAACAAGATGTATCCTGAGATGAAGCTTTGTGCCGTTAATGTTAATTCACAGCTGGAATATGACAGGTTAAAGGAAATCGGCGGATATGATCTTTATGAAGGCGAATTCTTCCGTATTCCTGTTGTAAAAAACGATCAGGATGTAGCTCCACTTAAAGCCAACTACATTAACCTTCTTAACGTGGTTAATAATTCCAACTTCGAACTTACGGAGGCAGCTGATATTATAAGTCAGGATCCGGCTCTTATGATTTCAATGCTGGAGATGGTTAATAAGATGACTGTTTCCTCAGGAATTACTTCTGTAAGACAGGCAGCAGCACTTCTTGGACAAAAAGAGCTGAAAAAGTGGATAACTACAGCTGTTACAAAGGAACTTTGTGCAGATAAGCCAAGTGAAATTGCCAGAATGTCTATGATGAGAGCTAAGTTTGCTGAAAACCTTGCCACATCCTTTGAGATGCCATTGCAGGCTTCTGAGTTGTTCCTTATGGGACTTTTCTCGAATATAGATGTTATGCTTGGAAAACCTATGGAAGAAGCACTTGGCATGGTTGTGGTATCCGACAATATTAAGGAAGCTCTTCTTGATAAAACAGGTAAATTTTATCCTGTTATGGATTTTATAAGACAGTATGAGAATGCTAACTGGCAGGAAATTTCCAGACAGCTGCTGCTTTTGGATATTGACATGAATGTCATTTATGAGGCATATCTAAATTCACTCAGCTGGTACAGAGATTTGCTTTCAATTAAATAATACAGATGCAAATAGGGGATATGGCATTTGTATGTAATTTCATGGCATAGGCTGTGAAAATATAAAAAAGTTTTGTATAAAGAAAGGGGAACTGAATAATGAAGAAGTACATTGCGGAAGTTATTGGAACAGCAGTTTTGGTGACCTTTGGTTGCGGAACTGCAATGCTAGTTGGATGTGATCCATCTGCGGGATCGGGTTATATTCTGACTGCTTTGGCATTTGGCCTGGCTATTGTGGCAGAGGCATACTGCATCGGAAATATTTCAGGGTGCCATGTTAATCCTGCCGTATCACTTGCAGTATTCATGAATGGAGGCATTACATCGGCTGAGTTTATTGGTTATGTAATATCCCAGGTCCTTGGCGGATTTGTAGGAAGTATAATTCTTGCTATAATATTTGGTCTTGGCGGTGTTGAGGACATGACAGGCGGGTTTGGTGCAAACGGCCTGGCAGGTGTAGGAGGAAATCCTATTGCAGGTCTTATTGTTGAAATAGTTCTTACCTACGTATTTGTACTTACAATTCTTGGTGTTACCTCCAAGAAAGCCGGACATGGTTCATTTGGTGGACTTGTAATCGGTCTTACACTTACCTTTGTCCATATTCTTGGTATCGGCCTTACAGGTACATCTGTAAATCCTGCAAGGAGCCTTGGCCCTGCTGTATTTGCAGCCATAAACGGAAACACAGCACCTATAGCCTGCTTATGGGTATTTATTGTAGCTCCTTTAGTAGGCGCAGCACTGGCAGCTCTTACTTATAAATATCTTGAGAATTAAGTGTTATTTCATAACTGAATATAGTAAAAAATGAGCTCTCTTTACCGGAGATTTTGGAACCGATCATCAAAAGTTAGAACTAAAAAATCTAACTTTTGGAGGTCGGTTCTTTTTGGTAAAGAGAGCTTTTTGGTGTCTTGGTATATTTGATTAGGTACACATTTTTTAGCATGAAAAATTTAGGATACATATGCTTTATATTTATTTAGGAAAACCGCTGCTGTAGTGGAATTCATAATCTTCTGTTATAAAGAGAGCCTCGGTATCGGAAGTGCTTTCTATTAAAGAAAGGCCTTCATCAAGTCCAAGAACAAAGCAGGTGGTAGAAAGAGCATCTCCATCCACAGACTCTTTTGACAAAATGGTTACACTTAAAAGGCCGTTGTCAGCAGGATAACCTGTGTCGGGATCAAGGATATGATGATAAAGAACACCATCCTGCTCAAAATATCTTTCATAGGTTCCTGAGGTAACTATGGACTGATTGGAAATTGAGACTGATGTTATGGCAGAACCTGTATCGTCAAAGGGCTTTTGAATTCCTACAGTATATTTGGAGCCGTCAGGCTTTTCTCCCAGAGCATATACGTTGCCTCCAAGGTTAATGATGGCGCTGCTTACATCCATAGATGTCAGATAATCCTTCATCCTGTCAGCGATGTAGCCCTTGGCGATGGCACCAAGATTTACCTTTAGCTCCGGGTCCAAAAGCTGAACTATATTATCAGCTTTTAATAATATATTATTGTAATCTATGTGTTCCAAGGCCTTTGCCAGATCCTCATCTGAAGGTACGCAGGCACTTTCACTGTTAAAATCCCAAAGATCTATTACTGTTCCCAGGGCTGGATTAAAGGCACCTTCGGATTTTGAGGCATAGGAAAGGGCAGTTTGTAAAAGCAAATAGGTCTCTTCATTTACTGTTGTATCCTTACCTTCTGCATGATTTATATTCCAGATATCGCTTCCTTCAAGGGTTGCGGACAATAATCTGTTGTAATAGTCTGCCAGTTCCATGCAGCCGTCCAGGATGCTTTCATCATCTGTGCCGTAGAGAGTTATGACTATCACTGTGTCAAAAGCAAAGCCTGTCTTGCTTATTTTGGTATTGGCAGTCTCCAAAGATTTAACAGCCGAGCAGCCTGAGAGTAAAAAAGTCAGAAGGAGTGAGGCTGCCGCCAGGAGAGCGATACTTTTTTTGCCTGAAAAAAACATGTTATAGCCTTTCTGAAGTTAATAATTAATTGTAATTGTTAGCTTTAAATAACAACATCTGATTATATAGTAAGGTAAATCCAGGTGCAAGTTATAGCTGTAGGCAAATAGGTCATTTTTGAATTCTTAATTCAAAAAATATATAACTTATAGCATGATAAACAGAAATCTGGATTAACTGCGGATTTCGTAAGAAAGTGATGCAAGAGTCAAATAGGTTCTAAATTCTTAATTCAAAAATGAGAAAAGTTTTCAAGAGCATATAATTAAATTGACATCAATATGAAAAACTGATAATTTACTAAATTGTGGTGTTAGTTATAGCTAACATCTGCAGACACTAAATAATTATTACTAGTTGAGAACTGCCATTTGAGCAGTTAGGAGGAGAAAAGCTATGAAAAAATATTTAGCAGTAGCATTGGGAGTTATGACTTGTACATCCATGGTTGTTACAGGATGTTCAAGTGCTTCTGTAGAAGAAACTACAGATGACACAGCTGTTGAAAGCAGTCTGGAGGCTTCTGCACAGGCAGTAGCAGAGGTTTCTACAGAAGAAGCAGCAGTAGCCGGAGCATCAAAGGAGATGGAAGATGGCGAGAGTGAAGGAACAGATCTTGCAGCTTTGGTTGAGGGATATGATCTTGTTTACGGAACTGTAAATCTTCCTTATGCTGATTTTTACTATGGTGAGATTAACAGCCTTGAGCCTGAGTTTGATGCACAGGCAGCAGACCTTGAAGCAGCTGATGCAATTGAGGCGGCAGGTTTTGAAGCAGAGGGAATGTATGATGCTGTAACTTCTGCAACAAATTCAAAATCTACAAGATATGAGCAGACATATTTTGAGGAAAATGGGGATGGAGCAAACATCCTTGGTGTAGCAAATGTAAATGTTGCTATCAGCAAGGCTTTATATGATGATGCCAAGGCTCAGATTGAAGCAGGTGCAGAATGTGCCAATGCACTTCTTGAAATTGTAGAGAATATGACAGTTGCAGATGAGATGCCTGCAGAGTTTAAGGTTATTGGTTCCGACGGTACACTTAGTGCAACAGTTGGCAATACAACAGTTCCTTCAGAGGCAGAGGCTTCCTTTACATCTATTTCTGCATGGGGCAACTACCAGATTTCTGTTGAGGGTATTGAACTTGACGCAGCCACAATTCAGGGTGGTCTTCTTGTAACAAGTGATGGAACCGTCTATGGTCTTGAGCACAATGATAACTTATGGCTCAGTGCCGGAGAGATTGCTTTTGCAGTAGAAGAGTTTACAGAGCCGCATGGTAATACACCTTCTTATCAGAGATTTGCCGATATTCAGGGTAAGACAATCACTAAAGTTATATACATGATTGCTAACGGCGATGATATTGAAATTGATACAGACTTTTTTGTAAATCTGCAGCTTGATGATGAGTACGGAATCACAGGTGACGAAGAGGTTACATATAGCGCTGAGGGAACAGCTGTAAATTATGAGCTTAATGTTCCTGAGGATACTGATTATGTTCTTTCTGCTATTTCATTTGGAAGATCAAAAATGGATATTTCTACAGTTGAAGCTGCTGATGGTGTAATTACACTTCCTGCTGATTTTAAGCCGGGTTCATATTCATTCTCTTTTGAAGATGAGCAGTATGCAGGACTTAAGTTTACAACTCTTGTTGAGTCAGGCCTTAAGGACGGAGATGTAACATTTAACGGAGAAACTTTTGAAATAAATAGCGAAGACTTTACTGCAGCAGACTATATTACAAATCTTTCCTCCGTATCTATAAATGGCGAGCCTGTAAAGGGCAAAGGTCTTTCAGCAATTCTTTTTGATGAAAACGGAAATCTTAACCTTGATGCTGAGATGACAAGTGGTGATGAGACAGTAGCTCTTTTCCCTGAGGGAGACAGCTATGAGGTTACAATTGAAGCAACAGCTTATCCTTCAGTATCCTTTACTGTTGAAAGATAATCAGTTTTCAAATTTCGTGTGTTTTAATATATTTTTACAAAGAGAGAAGATATCTTGCTTTTTGAGAATAGGGTGAGGTATTTTCTCTTTTGTAAATTTGGGGATTAAGAGTTTAAGCTTTTTAGAGATATTTTGGATTAACACGATTTTTAAATGTTTTGGTAAGGTTAAAAATAATAAGAATAATTTTGTTGGATTGGAAGAGGAAGTATGAAACTATTAATTTCATTATTGATTGTATTTATAATATGTATGCTTTTTGGACAGAATATCAGAAAACATGCACCGGTCTGGTATATTACGGTATTTGTAATTGGGCTTTTGAGCATGTTTGTACCTTCTACGGCACCAATGTGGCTTACACAGATCATAACAGGTTATATTACAAGAGGAACTTTTGCGACAGCAATGTTTATCTGGGTTATGTATGCAAGGGTGTTACCGAAGGGGTCTAAGGCAATGACCACTTTTATGAGCTTGAGGGCACCTCTGGCCATAGGGGCTGCAATGCTTATTCTTTTACATAATGCTTTTTACATTATTTATTATGTAGGAAGAGTTGTTAAGGGCAGCAGCATGACAGGATATGAGATAATTGCCGGAGTATGTACACTTTTGATGTGGGTTCTTCTGTTGCCGCTTACAATCACATCTTTTATGCCTGTAAGACGTAAGATGAATCCTGTTAAATGGAAAAAATTACAGCGTCTGTCCTATATTTTTTACGGACTTATTTATGTGCATGTATGCCTCCTTTTTACAAAGCAGATTATTGCAGGAAATACAAGCTATGGAAGAGAACTGGCCATATATACTGCAGTGTTTGGTTTTTATCTGGTGGAGAGAGTTGCTCTTTATCTTAATATGTCAAAAAAGGCAATTGCCGGAAATATACTGGTAAGGATTGGCGAGCCGGTACTTGCCATTGTGTGCGCTATTATTTTTTTCTGGCCATATATGCTTGAAAGCAACGCAGGAGTAATGGCTGCAAATAGTGAAAAAACAGAGGTGCTTGGAGCAAAGGCAGATGTTGAAAATCAGGAAGTATCCGGAGTAAAGGCAGATGGCGAAGATGCCGGTATATCCGGGGACAATGCCAGTGCTGAGTCTTCCGAGGAGGTTTTCGCCAATATTGTCAAGGATGAAAGTATTACGGATGATAGTCAAAATGAAGGTGTTTCATATAAAGATGGTGAATATACCGGCTCTGCTATGGGACACAATGGTGAGATGACTGTTTCCGTTACAATTGAAGGCGGAGTGATAGCAGAGGTTAAGCCGTTGGCTTCTGAAGATGATGATCCTTATTATACCTGGGTTCTAAAGCAGATTCCGGGGGCAATAGTTGAGGCAAATTCCACAGATGTTGATACAGTCAGCGGTGCTACCATATCTTCCAAGGCTATGATAAAGGCTGTTGAGGATGCTCTTGGTAAGGCTATGGAGTAATTTGACTTTGGCTATTTTTAGAAAATTGAGTAATAAGGTAGGCTTTCTGGGAAGCGTTTTGGTTTAGGCTTATTCTAGTGGTAGGCCGGGAATTAAAACAATTCCCTTTGGCCTACC
>JAILBM010000396.1 GCA_024680925.1 Butyrivibrio sp. | reverse complement strand
TTCTGCAGTAACAGCGGATACAGTACAGCTCCTTCTTTCAAAATAAGAAATAATTATAGAGAGGATTATTTGATCATGGAAAAATCAGCTAAGACAATGGATAAGATAGTTGCACTGGCCAAGGCCAGAGGTTTTGTTTATCCTGGTTCAGAAATTTATGGCGGACTTGCAAACACCTGGGACTACGGTAACCTTGGTGTTGAGTTCAAGAACAACGTCAAGAAAGCATGGTGGCAGAAGTTCGTACAGGAGTGCCCACACAACGTAGGTGTAGACTGTGCGATCCTTATGAACCCTCAGACCTGGATCGCTTCAGGACATCTTGGCGGATTTTCCGATCCTCTTATGGACTGCAAGGAGTGCCACGAGAGATTCAGAGCTGACAAGATCATCGAGGATTTTGCTGCTGAGAATAACATCACTCTTGAGTCATCTGTTGATGGATGGTCACACGAGGATATGGAGAGCTTCATCAAGGAGCACAACATTCCATGCCCTTCATGTGGCAAGCACAACTTCACAAGCATCAGAGAGTTCAACCTGATGTTCAAGACTTTCCAGGGTGTTACTGAGGATGCCAAGGACACTGTATATCTCCGTCCAGAGACAGCACAGGGTATCTTCGTAAACTTCAAGAACGTACAGCGTACATCACGTAAGAAGGTTCCTTTCGGAATCTGCCAGATCGGTAAGAGCTTCCGTAACGAGATCACTCCTGGTAACTTCACTTTCCGTACAAGAGAGTTCGAGCAGATGGAGCTTGAGTTCTTCTGCAAGCCAGGAACACAGACAGAGTGGTTTGAGTACTGGAGAAAGACCTGCTATGAGTGGCTTCTTTCTCTTGGTATCAAGAAAGAGCACCTTCGTCTTCGTGACCATGATCCAGAGGAGCTTTCATTCTATTCAGATCATACAACAGATATTGAATACGCATTCCCATTCACAGATTGGGGCGAGCTTTGGGGTATTGCTTCAAGAACAAATTATGACCTTACAAGGCATCAGGAGACATCTGGTGAGCCTATGGATTACTTCGATGATGAGACAAATGAGAAGTATATTCCATACGTTGTTGAGCCATCACTTGGTGCAGACCGTGTAACTCTTGCATTCCTTTGCGAAGCTTATGATGAAGAGAACATCGGAACAGAGGAAAAGCCTGATATGCGTACAGTACTTCATTTCCATCCGGCTCTTGCTCCTGTTAAGATCGGTATTCTTCCTCTTTCAAAGAAGCTTAATGAAGGTGCTGAAAAAATTTATGCACAGCTTTCAAAGAAATATAACTGCGAATTTGATGATCGTGGAAATATTGGTAAGAGATATCGTCGTCAGGATGAAATTGGTACACCATTCTGCATTACCTATGATTTTGATTCTGAGACAGATGGCAAGGTTACTGTTCGAGACAGAGATTCAATGGAACAGGAAAGAATTGCTATAGATGAGCTTGATAGCTATTTTGCAGATAAGTTCACATTTTAATAAGGAGAATAGTTATAATGAAACAGTTTACTTCTAAAGAGCTGAGAAATGCCTGGAAGGAATTTTACAAAGAAAGAGGACACGTTGACTGTGGTGCAGTATCACTTGTTTCAGACGGTTCTACAGGTGTACTTTTCAATGTAGCAGGTATGCAGCCTCTTATGCCATATCTTTTAGGTCAGAAACATCCTATGGGAACAAGACTTACTAATGTTCAGGGATGTGTTCGTACAAATGATATTGATTCTGTAGGTGACAAGAGTCACGTTACATTTTTTGAAATGATGGGAAGCTGGAGCCTTGGAGATTACTTCAAGAAGGAAAGATGTCAGTGGAGCTTTGAGCTTTTAACACAGGTTCTCGGCTTTGACAGAGATCACCTTGCAGCTACAGTTTTCGCCGGTGATGAAAATGCTCCAAGAGATGAAGAAGGAGCTCAGTACAGAATCGAATCAGGATTTAAGCCTGAAAATATTTATTATCTTCCTGCAGATGATAACTGGTGGGGACTTGAATATGGTCCATGTGGTCCCGACTCAGAGATGTTTTATATAGCAGATGTTCCGGATTGTGGTCCGAATTGCGGCCCTGGTTGTGACTGTGGTAAGTATACAGAACTTGGTAATGATGTATTTATGCAGTATGAAAAACATCATGATGGACACCTTACACCACTTAAACAGAAAAATGTAGATACAGGTTGGGGTCTTGAAAGAATCCTTGCATTCCTTAATGGAACAAAGGATGTTTATCAGACTGACCTTTTCACTTCAGCTATTGCTTATGTTGAGAAGGCTTCCGGAAGTAAGTATGGTGAAGATGAAGCAAAGACAAAGTCTATGCGTATTCTTTCTGATCATTTACGTACTTCTGTTATGCTCATCGGAGATGAGGCTAAGCTTCTTCCTTCTAATGCAGGTGCAGGATATGTTCTTAGAAGACTTATTCGTCGTGCCGTAAGACATGGAAGAATTCTTGGACTCAAAAAAGAAGATTTGTTAAAGGTAGCTTCTATCTACATTGATGAGGTTTATTCAGACAGTTATCCACTTCTTATAAAGAATCGTGAATTTATCTTATCTGAACTTCAGAAAGAAATTGAGCGTTTCGAGTCTACTCTTGAAAATGGTATGAAAGAGTTAAACAAGATTCTTTCTTCTGTTAAGAGTGAAAATAAAGATGTTATTGATGGTAAGTCTGCGTTTTATCTTTATGATACATTTGGATTCCCAATCGAGCTTACTGTTGAAATGGCTCAGGAAGACAACCTCAAGGTAGATGAGGACGGATTCTATAAAGCTATGGAAGAGCAGAAACAGAAAGCCAGAGATAATGCTAATTTCTCAGCTAAGCTTGCTGTTGGAAGTGCAGCTTTATTTGACAGCCTTGAAGAGAGTGTGACAACTGAGTTTGTCGGCTACGATTCACTTGAAGCTGAAAGCTGTGTAGCTGCTATTGCAACAGAGGATGCTCTTACAGATTCTCTTACAGAGGGTCAGAGCGGAACTATTGTTGTATTAAAGACTCCTTTTTATGCAACAATGGGTGGTCAGGTTGGAGATAAGGGTATAATTAAAACCGCCGGTGCAGAGTTTAAGGTTCTTGATACAATAAAGCTTCCAAATGGCAGAGTTGGTCATGTGGGAGAAGTTGTATCCGGAACAATTAATAAAAATGATAATGTTACCTTGAAGGTAGATACAGAACTTAGAAGCAGTACCTGCAGAAACCATTCTGCAACTCACCTTCTTCAGAAAGCTCTTCAGGAAGTCCTTGGAGGAGACGTTGAACAGCAGGGTTCATATCAGGATCCTGACAGAACACGTTTTGACTTTAGCTATGGACAGGCTATGACTAAAGACCAGATTGCTGAAGTTGAAAAGAGAGTGAACGAAAAGGTTCTTGCAAGTCTTTCTGTTGATACTAAGGTCATGTCCCTTGAGGAAGCTAAGAAAACCGGAGCTATGGCTCTTTTTGGAGAGAAATACGGCGAAAGTGTTCGTGTAGTTAATATGGGTGACTGGTCTATAGAGCTTTGCGGTGGTACTCATGTAAAGAATACCGCTCAGATCGGTCAGTTTAAGATAGTTTCAGAAAGCGGTGTTGCTGCAGGAGTTCGAAGAATTGAAGCTCTTACAGGTGATAATGCAAGAAATTATTATGAAAAGCTTGAATCAGATCTTAAGGATGCTGCAGCTGTATTAAAGACAACTCCTGCTGAACTTGCCAATCAGATCAAAAAGCTTCAGGATGAGCTTAAGGCATTAAAGAGTGAAAATGAATCTCTAAAGAGTGCCCAGGCTAAGGAAGCTCTTGGTGATGTAATGAATCAGGTTCAGGATATTAAGGGCGTTAAACTTATAGCATCAAGTGTAAGCGGTGTTGATATGAATGGTTTAAGAGATCTCGGCGATCAGCTTAAATCCAAGCTTGGTGAAGGTGTTGTATTACTTATGTCCGATACAGACGGTAAGGTATCACTTATGGCTATGGCAACTGATGGTGCAATGGCTAAGGGTGCTCATGCCGGAAATCTCGTTAAGGGAATTGCAGCTCTTGTAGGCGGCGGCGGTGGCGGTCGTCCTAATATGGCTCAGGCAGGCGGAAAAAATCCAGCCGGTATTCCTGAGGCTCTTAAAGAAGCGGCAAAGGTTTTGGAAGGCCAAATTAAATAATTGTGGAAAAATTATAGATTTTCACTTGACACTGTGGATAAATGTGGTAAAATCTATAATGTTATGTGGTTAAAAACCATAAATATAACAAATAACCCAATCAGTCAAGTGCTTGAAGGGACTGAAGGGAGGGTAAGAGAAGATGTCAACTGTAATAGTTAAAGAGAACGAAACTTTAGACAGCGCTTTACGTCGTTTTAAGAGAAGCTGCGCTAAG
>JAILBM010000361.1 GCA_024680925.1 Butyrivibrio sp. | reverse complement strand
AAGAGCTGCTTGAAACATATGAAAAGCTTGACTGCTTTAACTGGCTTATTGATAAACAGAAAGCCGGACTTGTCAAACATATCGGATTCTCATTTCATGATTCACCTGAGCTTCTTGAAAAGCTGCTGAAGGAACATCCAGAAATAGAGTTTGTGCAGCTCCAGATAAATTATCTTGACTGGGAAAGTGAGTGGGTACAATCAAAAAAATGTTATGATTTGGCTGTAAAATATGGAAAGCTTGTTACCGTAATGGAACCAGTAAGGGGCGGCACTCTTGCAAAGGTTCCATCAGATGTGGAGAAACTTTTTAAAGAAAGAGAACCAGCGATGTCTATACCGAGCTGGGCTATAAGATTTGTCGCAAGCCTTGATAATGTCATGCTTGTGCTTTCTGGAATGAGTAGTATTGAGCAGATGGAAGACAATACCTCATACATGGAGGATTTCAAACCACTTACAGATGATGAGTTCAACCTTTGTCTGAATGCAGGAAAGACGATCATAAGTAATATTGCAATCCCTTGTACAGGTTGTTCTTACTGTACGTCCGGATGTCCTATGCATATATCCATACCAAAGTATTTCCGTCTTTATAACGCGAACACCTTTGATGATCTGGAAGACCCAGAGTGGACACTTGAGTATGACGATTATCCGGAGCTTTTGGATGGGGGATCAGGAAGAGCAGATGACTGCCTTGCGTGCGGACACTGCGAAAGCGTATGCCCACAGCATCTGCCTATTATTGAAAACCTGAAAATGATTGCACCACATTTTGAATGATAGAATGAAATTAAATGGCAGGTTTTATTGAAAACCTGCCATTAGTGTAAAAAGAACAAGACTTCTTTAGTCTGATGCTTTAAGGATTACTAAGCAATAAAAAATTGCACCGGAAATTTAAAATAGTAACTATAATGTTTAAAATAGCAAAGCTTTATAGAGAAAAAATTGCTAATAAAAGCATTGTAGGTGCAAAGTCACAAAAATACATCAACACTATATTTTATATTTAAGGATTTAATTGCTTTGTTACTGGCTCTTTGAATTTCATAGAGGTATTGTACACCATTATCTGTTGGCACTCTCAATAATGTAACGAACTTCCATCTGTAACCACCTTCTTTATCTTTAAGTCTGAATGCATCGGTAATAAAGGTTGTGTCGAGCTCCTCTAATCTTTTATCAAGAGTTTCAAGATTCATGAATTCAGAATAACGTTTTTGATCATCAGCCATTACTTCTGTTTTAGTAAACTCTTTTATACCAGCTTTAAGACTTCCCTGACCATATATCTTTTCAAAACTGGCATTGGAATATATCTGCATGGCAGTATCCTTATCTGGATTTATCCTATTAACCAATTCAAACTGTGAATATAAACCAATCAAGCCATCTTCCAAAAGCGAATTACGCTTGTATTCAAGCTCTGTGAAAATATTACGAAGCGATACCTTTAAAGCTGTCTTATTTCCCAAAGACACAATATATACAGCTTTTAATAGTACCAAAAATCCATTATCAACAAAGTCTATTTTTCTGCTGTCCATTGTTCTGGAAACCTGAGCAAAGAGACTATTAACTGTTTGCGAGACAGGCGTCTTGTGATCCAAAATGGTTTTTATCGTTTCATCAATACCTTCTGGGTGTACCTCCATAACAGCTTTATACATACTTTGGTTCACGACAATAGTTTTCCACTCATTATCACAATATTCAACTATCATTTCCGGAGTATCTGTCAGAAGATCCAACCTGGAAATTTTATCCCAATAATGCTGCTCATCAAGAGTCTCATAATTGAGCTTGCCATCAAGAGAGGCTTTTTCCAATCCTTCTAATGGTTGAGGACGTCCATAAAACCACCCCTGCAAACGTTCACAACCTATATCCTGAAGAAACTTAACCTGTTCCTGAGTTTCTACGCCCTCGCAAACTGTACTTATATCCAGACTTTTAGCCAGCTGGATAATTGACCGTAAAATAAGTTCAGCCTTTTTATTGAAGTTCCTTAAGAACATAATATCCAGTTTAATAGCATCAAAGCTGTGTGTTTGAAGGGTGTTAAGAGTTGAATAGCCACTGCCAAAATCATCCATCCATACTTCAAAACCATCTCTATGAAACCACTGAATGTGTTCCTCCAGATCCTGATCTTTATCACAGGTTGTACTTTCTGTGATTTCAATGTGTATCACATTATGAGGTACATGATACCTATCACAGATAGCAGTAATCCTTTCGTGAATATCCTTGACCATAAAATCAAGTCTTGACAGATTAAAAGAAAAAGGAACTGAATCAAATGATTTGATAGTAGCTTTTTTATAATTCTTACAGATAATTTCCAGGATAGCTAAATCCAGGATATAAATATCTCCATTTTTTTCTAAAGCAGGAACAAAGATATCTGGTGTAAGGAATCCATAAGAAGGATCATCCCATCTTGCTAAAGCTTCATAGCTTGTAATCTTTCCAGTAATACTGCGAACTACGGGTTGAAAATAAGCTTTTATCCACCCTTTCTCAACAGCAATCTGAATGTGTTCTTGTACATATTGTTCTAAATTAATAAGCTCACTCATAGTTGTTTATTCTCAAGTAAAATTGGTTGCAGAAACTCTATA
>JAILBM010000341.1 GCA_024680925.1 Butyrivibrio sp. | reverse complement strand
GCAAAAGCACTGGCAGAAAAAATTGGTGTTGATGTTGAATTTACAGCTGTTACAGCAGCAACAAGAACAGAGCTTTTGGATTCTGGTGATATCGATTGCGTTCTTGCAACATTTACTATTACAGATGAAAGAAAAGAAAGCTGGGATTTTACCACTCCATATTATACAGATTATGTAAGCGTTCTTGTTGAAGATTCTACAGGCATTTTAACACTTGATGATCTAGTTGATACCAGGGTAGGCGTTTCATCAGGTTCAACATCTGCTAAATCACTCGTATCTGCAATGATTGAAGCAGGTCTTATAAGTGGTGATAACTTTGATGCAGAAACTTTTGATCCGGCTACATGGACAGAAGGCATTGCATTCCAGCAGTATGATGATTATCCAACAATTTCTACAGCACTTAGTGCAGGTGAAGTAGATGCATTCTGCGTTGATAAGTCAATCCTTGCTATCTATAAGACTGAAGGCAGATCTTATATTGATGCAGAATTTTCACCTCAGGAATATGGTATTGCAACAACTAAGGGATCAGGAATGTCAGTGGTAGCAGAAGAACTTATTACAGAACTTCTTACTGATGGAACAATCGATAAACTCATCTCTGATAACGGACTTGAATAATTTACAGAACTAAAATAATTTTTGGAGGACCCGGATATGTCTGGATTATTTTCCGCAAGGGCTTGGAACAAAATATGGCTATATAGAAATACTTTTTTATTAGGACTGGCAAATACATTAAAAACAGCAGTGGTAGCCCTTTTTATTGCATTGTTTTTAGGAATTGTATTTGGTCTTATGGCAACATCGAATAAAAAAATATTGAAAGCTATAAGCAGAGTCTATGTAGAAGTAATTCAGAATACTCCGGTCCTTTTACAGATGTGCTTTTTATATTATGCATTGGCATTTTCAGGACATAGTCCTGGAATATTCGTCACAGGATTCCTTGCTCTTGGAGTATATACAGGAGCATATATGGCAGAAGTTATAAGAGCAGGTATAGAAGCTGTTCCAAAGGGACAGTTTGAAGCAGCGCAGGCTCAGGGATTTAGTTACATAGGAATGATGTTTTACATTATTATTCCTCAGAGTATCAAAATCATTCTGCCGCCTATGACCAATACCATTGTAAATATGATTAAGAATACCTCTTGCTTATACATTGTTGGAGGCGCAGACCTTCTGTCCTTAACATACAGCTTTGTTACAGGTGAAAATACTGGCGGTTCCTACGCACCTGCATATATTGTCTGTGGACTCATTTTCTTCGTAATATGTTTTCCATTATCGACTATTGCTTCTGCCTGGGAAAATTCTCTAAAGAAGAGGGAAAGAAAAGCTACATTAAATGTAGGGGCAACGGAGGCATAATATGAGTACTTTAGGCAACAGTTTATCAATGCTGGCAAATCCGGCAATCATACAGTTTATTTTATACGGAGTTCTTTTTACCCTGATAATATCAATAGTTTCTGTACTATTTAGTATAGTTTTGGGAACTATTCTGGCTCTTATGAGAAATTATTGTGGAAAGAAAAAAGCATTTCCATTAAAGATTTTCTCTGTAATGTACATTGAGCTCTTTAGAAACACACCGCTTTTATTCTGGATATTTATTTGTGTTGTTTTCTGCCCCTGTCCTAAATTTATGGATCAGGCTATGTTTGGGCTTTCTTCTGTAAATAACAAACTGATGTATAAAGCTGCAGTTGCGCTTATTCTATATACTTCAGCAGTTATAGCAGAGATAGTCAGAGGCGGACTTAACTCAGTTGCCACAGGACAGATTGAAGCTGGACATTCCCAAGGCTTTAATATGGTTCAGATTATGTGGTATATAGTTCTTCCTCAAACCTTCAAGGCAATAATTCCAACACTTTTAAGCCAGGTCATTACAACAATTAAAGACAGCTCTTTTCTTGCCAACGTGGCAGTAATTGAACTTATGGCCAGAACCAAGCAGATCCTTTCTGCAGCAAACAGATATAACGGATTAAATGCGATTAATGTATCTGACGTTTTTGTTTTATTTGGAATGGCAGCTGCAATATATTTTGTAATCAATTTTACAATTTCTATGACAGTAAGAAATTTACAAAAAAATACGAGGAATAGTAATGGAAAAATATGTGATAACAATATCAAGACAATTCGGAGCAATGGGAAGAACGATTGCGCAGAATATGGCTGAAGATCTTGGAATCGAATTCTATGATAGAGATATTGTTGAAAAAACTGCTAAGAGAATGAATCTTCCTGTATCGGAAATAAGCAATGAAGAAGAGCGGTTTGGAGGCTTTTTTGCAGAAAGAAGGTATCCACTTGGAATGGGGCCGGTAAGTCTGCAGGAAGAAATATTTCAGGTACAGTCAAATATAATCAGAGATCTGGCATCCAAAGAGTCCTGCATCTTGGTTGGAAGATGCGCAGATTACTGTCTTAAAGATATGGACAGAGTTCTCAATATTTTTATTTATGCTTCTGAAGCACAAAGAAAAGAAAACTGTATAACCAAACTTGGAATGAATGAAAACACAGCAGAAAAGATGATCAAAAGTGTAGACAAAGCCAGAGAGGCATACAGGCATAAATACTGCGCAGGTGTTACAGGGGACTTTGATCATCGTGATATCTGCATTGATTCCGGCAAGTTTGGAATAGAAGATACATCAAAAATATTATGTGGAATAGTACGGAGCATTTTTGAAGCATAATGGAACAAAATAATACAAAAAAATATAAGCTGCCAGGAATAGGCATGCGAATTATTAAATCTGCCTTTGGAGTATTAATGTGTTTTGCGGTTTATTTTTTAAGAGATAAACAGGGAACACCTTTCTACTCAGCACTGGCAGTTTTGTGGTGCGTACAGAATCAGTCCAAAAACAGCCTGGGTAATGCCCTGCAGAGAACTATCGGAACCAGTATTGGAGCAGTTTATGGACTTGTATATATTTTATTTAAACAAAGCTTTATAAGTTTTGAAGATAGTTTTTTACACTACCTGATTATTTCGATTTTGATAATTCCAATACTTTACACAACAGTAATTCTCAAGCAAAAGAAAGCTTCTTATTTTTCATGCGTGGTGTTTTTAAGTATTGTTGTAAATCATCTTACTGATGAGAATCCATATATATTTGTTTTAAACCGAAGCCAGGATACCCTGATAGGAATATTTATAGGACTTGTAATTAATTCTGTCCATATACATGGCAAGCTAAATAAGGATAACCTCTTTGTAGTAAATATCGATAAAACTCTGGATAACAACGAGGAAAAACTTTCTGCATATAGCAATGTAACAATCAAAAATATGATTGAAGATGGCATAAATCTCACCTTCTGTTCCCGTTTCACACCAGCTACCATTTTGGAAAACATGCCAGAAATAAAGCCTTCATTACCGGTAATTACAATGGACGGCGCAGTTCTTTATGATATCAAGGAAAATAGATATCCCAAGATATATGCTATTTCGGCAAAGCACTCAGGAGAAGTAGAAGATTTTATTGCAGGCAGAGGATTCAACGTTTTCACAACAGTTATCCTTGAAGATGTGCTG
>JAILBM010000335.1 GCA_024680925.1 Butyrivibrio sp. | reverse complement strand
AACACTGTTAAAGCCTTCTGCTATGATCATATAAACCATTATCAGATATATTTCATTGCTGTTCCATCCAGAAATATTCGGTATATTATGAAAAAGTATAAAGGGAACCCCAAAAGAAGCTGTATTAGTTATTATCCCTGCAAGAATCATGAGATAGAAATTCACCTTATACTGCATCTCACTTTTTATGCATTGTCGTTTTATTGATAAAAGTGTCCAAAACATCTTCAGCCTCCTGCTATTACCATATTTACTCGTATTCTTCTATATATAACGGAATGCAGAAAAAAGAAAAAGACTATCCAGCCAATCTGCACGCAAAATCCAAATGCAATTTCATAGAGCTGGTAATTTCCCATAAAAATCGCTATTGGAACATGTATCATGTATTCGAATGGCAGAAAACTTCCAATAATTTTCATTTTTTTAGGGAAAAGAGTGATTGGTATGAGTGCCCCGGAGAAAAAGCCTATGATAGCATTCTTCATCCAGACTATTCCCAGGTAACCTGTAACATAAAAACAAAGAAGTCCAAAGAAATCATTTATAGCCATTCTTATGATCAGCCCCAGAATTGCGCTGACTATAAAAAGAAGCATATTTGCAGCTGTTGGAATAAATAGTCTGTCCTGTAAGCATGAGAAAATCACAATGCAAAAAAACACGTAAAAGACGCCTTGAACAATAACTCCTCCAAACATATTTGCTATGTTCTGTGACAGAAATGAAGTCGGTCGTATAACCTTAGCAACAACGTCACCATTTCTTATTTCTTTTGACAGCCTGCTTTCAGTGGACCAGTTCATCGAATTATTCAGGACAAAAGCAATCAATATATACGAATACATCATGCTTTTGGTCATTCCCGCAAATGAATTGTCAGAAGATAGATTATACAGCCCTCGCCACATAAAAATCTGCCCACCAAGAACGACAAGCGGTGTAAGCATATTCAAAATCATGCTGGTTCTGTAATAAACATTACTTTTAATTGAAATTCTAAGAAGTGTAAAGAACTTTCTCATACAACCTTCCCCTCAGCAAAAATAGTACTGACTATATCATCCATATCTGGTTTTCTATAACGGATTTTCAGATCATTTATTGTACCGTTGTAGATCTGCTCCCCACCTGATAGAACGATTGCATCTTTACATATTTCATCAATGTCAACCAGATCATGACTTGTTAAAAGAATGCTGGTCCCATTATCTTCATTAATCTTTTTAAGAAACTGTCTTATGGTACGCTTTACGTTTATATCCAGTCCCAATGTTGGTTCATCCATAAATAATAGTTCCGGATTATGTAAAAGAACTAAGCCTATATCTGCTCTCATTCGTTGTCCAAGAGATAAACGTCTTGCCGGAATATCAATTATCTCCTTCAGATCAAGCAGTTCCATGACCATTTCATAATTTCTGTTAAACTGTAGCTTATCCACTTTATAAATTTGCCTCATGGCAAGAAAACTCTCTTTTACAGGAATATCTATCCATAGATTGGTTTTCTGCCCAAACACTACACCAACTTTGCTCATACAATAGTTCTTTTTCTTACGGGGATCTTCGCCAAAAAGCCTGACCTGCCCCTCCGTTGGTGAAAGGATTCCCAGAGCACATTTGATAAGAGTAGATTTTCCTGCACCATTTTCTCCGATACATGCCATAGCCTGGCCTTTATGAAGGTCAAAGGAGACATTACTGACTGCCCGCTTTTCAATCGTTTTAGAAAAGATGGATTTTTTTTGTTTTACTTTTACTCGATATACCTTACTTAGATTATTAACTTCAAGCATTCTTTGTTCCCTCAACTAAATAATGGTGTGATTCAAATTCTACTTTACCTTTTTTCTTAAACTCATCAGATATTACACGGCAGAGCTTAACGTATTGTTTTCTTGAGTTTTCATTTCTACCTGTATAGCCTGAAAGTTCCACAATCTGTTTAATAAGCTCTTCTTTATCAAGAATTACTACATTGTCTATCTTTGGAATTATTCTTATTTCGTCGGTTTCTTTACCAATAAACTCTTTTGCCTTTTCTATGCCATACAGTTCCAACCGCGCAACTCTCGCTTCCTCATATGATGGATCAAGAATCGAACACCATTTGGATATTTTATCTTTGTGTTCCTCGTCGATACACACCGAATAAAATTTTCCGCCGGGCTTTAATTTGGTCCATACTTTATGGATCCATTCTGAGGTCGGCATATCGTGATATTCAACATAGGAATCAAAAATCACATCATATTTTCCATCCGGTATTTCTGAAAGATTCTCATACATCATCCAATTGATATAAAGGTTTGATTCTTCAAAGCCTTCTTTGTTAGGTTCGACATCTTTTTGATACCAGGAATCAACACTCATTCCCTTCATTTTCGATGAAGATTCTCTCCATACATTAGCCTGCCCTGCATCAAATTCTGCTATGTTGGCATTCTCCGGAATCTTCATGTTATCAAAAAGCCATGTAAGCCAGTTATGAAAAGAATCCTCCTGAGAAATCGTGTATACCTTTAGTCCTGCTCCTTTTCTAATCTGTAGTCGTCTCTTGGGCTGCATGTGTACTTTGTTCTTTGTTAGTTTTATCAGTTTTGCAGTTTCAGTAATGCTAACATTCTCTGCCCTGTCAGTTTTTTCAATAACTCCACTTAAGACATCAATTATGTCATTTAACTTTTCCCGCTCATCTTCCAGCATTTTTCTTTGTTCATTAAGGACGCCAGAAAGATTGTTATCTTCTCCATCTGTAGCAATCATATCTTTTATCTGATCTACACTATATCCAAAATAAGAAAAAGCTGAGATTACTTGTAACGTCATCATCGCAGAATTATCATAAAACCTTTGTCCTGCCTCAGAATAATCTGCCGGCTTAAGGATTCCTTTTTCATCATAGTACCTTAGCATTCTAGTACTTATTCCTGATATTTTTGAAAGCTGACTTATACTGATAAGCTCATTGTTCCCCATCAATACCTGCTCCTTTACTATCGTTTAAAACAAATATATCTCTTTCCACTGTGTCAACGTCAAGTAAAAAATACTATGAGGTGATGACTATAAACCGCCTCATAGTATTTTTTATTATCTAATCAGCGAAATGAATCACTTCTACAGATTATAATGTCCTAATTTTCTCCACAACTTTTTTAAACTCATCATGTCTAATTTGCTCAGAAAAGGTTTCATACCCTTATATTTTAATAGTTGAAACAAATAAAGAAAAGCCTTGTCATCAAGGCCTTTCCATTATAAAATCCATCTTTAGTTATCAGTTCTTGAATCGGCGAATTAACAAAAATATTGCGTCTTTGGGTTAACCTTCTAGGATGTCCAGTTCATCATCAATAGCTCTGGATACAAACTGGTTTATTGTGATTCCTTCATTGGCAGCATATAATGCAATTTTCTTATGCTGCTCAGGCTTAATGCGAACATTGAATGAGCCTTTAAATTC
>JAILBM010000326.1 GCA_024680925.1 Butyrivibrio sp. | reverse complement strand
ATTCAGAATGTTTTAAAATGTCATAATCCAAGATGTATATCCTCTATAGAGCAGGAGCTTCCACAGATATTCTATCTTGCGGATGAGGCAACAGAAACCTATAGATGCAAGTACTGCGATGAAAAATATGCAGAGAGTGATCTGAACGATTTCTAATAAAAAGCTGTCATGGCCTGTTTTTAGCTATGACAGCTTTTTTGGAATACTAATTTGATTCTACTGAAGGTCTGAAGGGTGCTGATATGCCACCCTCCAAAGGCACATGATACATTACGTTATCTGCGCCATAGGGCTTACAATACATATACTTTGAGGTGAGATTGATTGTACTGAATATGCCATCCACCATTACTATGGGATTGGAACCATCAAGATTTATTCTCTTAATACAAGGCTGTTCAGCTGCTGAAACAGAGTAGTAAATATAAGAGCTGTTTAAGTTAAAATAATCTACTCTGTCAGTGGTCAGAACTTCTGATTCGTTTGTCATCATACTTACACGGCATAGATTGTAGTTTTCATCCTGATAATATAAATAAGGATATTCAACAACAGGATTAAAATATATTCCGTTAAATATAAGACTTGTGGTATCGTTTTGCGTATTAAGACTGTGAAGAGAGTGATCACTTACAAGACCTGTGTAATAAATTGTTCCATTATAGACACAGGCAGGGCTGACCATTTCATTAAGTACCAGCTGATCATCCTGGCGGTCAATTCGGATTTTATTTAAGGTTCCCTTATTGTTGATAGCCTGAATCTGATAATAAAGATAAGGACCTACAAGCTGAGCTGTGCCGGTGAGATCTCTAACAAGGCTGTACTGGTCTGTGCCATCAAGATCGCTTCTGTACAGGCCGTATTGATTTAAGGTTGCACCAAGACCTGATGTTACAGAGCCCTGAGTTGAGTCCATGTAGAAATAGAGGTATTTGTCATAGCCATTAATATATTTGGCATGCATGGTGGTAAGCTTTTTAATGTTGGTTTCATCAGGATTCATGGAGTATAGACAACCATTGTCTGAAACGTTAGAGAAGTAGACCACACCATCCATTTCAAAAAATAGACCTTCATTATTAAGGTTGCCTGCAGTATTACCTACGGCTCCTTCCGGTGGAAGCTTGATCTGCTCGCTTAAAATACCGACTATGCCCAGAATAACCACTGCGGCAATTGATATTATAATGATAATAAGAGAACGTTTACTCACTTGTTTTTGCTTGGCCATAGATCACCTCTTAAACATAGACATTATACAGAAAATAAATGAACTAAAAAACAAACTTGATTTAACTTAATTATAACCTCTTGAATTCTTGCTATCAAGAAGTGTTTGTTTTAAAATCAAAGTAATAAAAGGATGATAAAGAAAATAATAATAGAAATGGGGAACACCACAGATGGATCTTTTGGAACTTAGGAGTCAGATTGACCAGATTGACAGTCAGATTGTAAAGCTTTATGAGGAGAGAATGGAAATTTCCTCACAGGTGGCGGATTATAAGATTTCCACCGGCAAAAAAGTTTTTGATAAAGCAAGAGAACAGGAAAAGATAAAAAGTGTTAAGGCACTGGCGCATAATGATTTTAACAGAACCGGAATAGAAGAGCTTTTTGAACAGATAATGTCCATGAGCAGAAAACTTCAGTATCAAAAGCTTTCCGAGGAAGGTGCCATAGGAAAGCTTCCTTTTATGAAAGTTGATGAGCTGGATATTAAGGGAGCAAGAGTTGCTTATCAGGGAGCTGAGGGAGCTTATTCCGAGGCTGCCACCAAGAAATTTTTCGGTGATGATATAAATGCCTTTCATGTAGATACTTTTAGAGATGCAATGATTGCCATAGAAGAAGGTAGTGCTGATTTTGGAGTACTTCCCATAGAAAATTCCACAGCAGGCATAGTCAGTGAGATTTATGATCTCCTTACAGAATATGAAAATTATATTGTTGGAGAGCAGATAATCAAGATAGAGCATTGTCTGATTGGAAGACCGGGAGCAACCATCGATGATATAAAGACTGTTTTTTCACATCCGCAGTCTCTTATGCAGTCAGCAAGATTTCTTGACAACCATGCTTCATGGAAACAGGTCAGCCTTAAAAACAATGCTTTTGCAGTTCAGAAAATCGCAGCCGAAGATGATAATTCCCAGGCAGCCATTGCTTCTGAAAATGCTGCAAAGTATTACGGAATGAATATTTTGGAAAAGGGTATAAATCAGTCTGATTCCAATTCCACAAGATTTATTATCGTAACAAATCAGAAGATATTTACAAAGGATGCCGGTAAGGTAAGCATAGCTCTTGAAATACCTCACGAAGCCGGTTCCCTTTACCATATTATGTCTCACTTTATTTACAACAATCTTAATATGACCAAGATTGAAAGTCGTCCTATTGAAGACAGAAACTGGGAATACAGATTCTTTATAGATTTTGACGGTAATCTTTCTGAGCCTGCGGTAAAAAATGCTTTGAGAGGTCTAAGGGAAGAGGCCAGAAGCATGAAGATTCTGGGCAATTACTAATGTGAGATTTTAGAATGTGTAATAAGCTTGAAACAGCTACATTTACTATGGCAGGATTAATAAAATGAGAGTACAGGATTTAATTATATATCGTGATTTTGAAGATGCAGAGCTTCTAAAGAAAATGGCCCTTGTAATGGATAGAAAGGGTGATACGGAAACAGAAAGAGATAATGACAGGAGGGTTTTATTTGAGTGTATTTATAAGCTCACAACCCTTTCAGGTTCAACGGGACTATACGGCAATCTGTGGCATGCTTTTTTGACAGTACTGCTTGTAAATAATGAAAATGCCTACAGCAGAGCCTGTGAGCTTAGAGGTGCGGTAAGCGGAACCATAAATGATATTGCTCTTCATGATATTGCTATTTTTAAAGAGCTTTTTGATTATGATTTTACAGAGCTTATGGAAACTTTAAATCTTCATGAATTTGAACTGGTTCTTGATTATGAAGATTATGCCAATGAGAAAAGCATTTACAATAAGCGCATAAAAAACAGAATAATGAGTCTTTCGGAAGAACTCTCGCAGTGTGAGTCAGTCGAGGATATGAAGGCTGCCATTACCTCTTTTTACCGGGATTACGGAGTGGGAAGAATGGGCCTTCACAAGGCCTTCCGTATAAGAGAGGAAGCTGATGGAAGTGCAACCATACAGCCAATCAGCAATATCAGAAATGTATATTTAAACGATCTTGTGGGTTATGAAATTGCCAAAAAGAAGCTGGTGGACAACACTGAGGCCTTCGTTGAGGGAAGAGTTGCCAATAACTGTCTTTTGTACGGTGATGCCGGAACGGGAAAGAGTTCCTGTATAAAGGCCATAGCCAATGAGTATTTTGACAGGGGACTTAGAGTTATAGAGCTTTATAAGCATCAGCTCAAGAGTCTTAATGATGTTATAGATCAGATAAAAGGCAGAAATTATAAGTTTATTATATGTCTGGATGATCTGAGTTTCGAGGAATTTGAGATAGAGTATAAGTATTTAAAGGCACTTATTGAGGGTGGTCTGGAAAAAAGACCTGAGAACGTGCTTATATATGCCACCTCCAACAGACGTCACCTTATTAAGGAGTCCTTTAAGGATAAGCCTGCAATTTTGGATGATGATATTCACAGAAATGATACTGTTCAGGAGAAGCTTTCTCTTGCCAACAGATTTGGTGTAAATATTTATTTCGGAAAACCAACTCCGCAGGAGTTTAAGACTATAGTAAAGACCCTGGCAGACAAAAATGGCATTACCCTGTCAGAGGATGAGCTGTATCTTGAGGCCAATAAGTGGGAAATGAGTCATGGAGGCCTTTCAGGAAGGACTGCACAGCAGTTTATAGATTATCTTGTCGGAACAAATCTGGCAAACGAATAATTTTTATAATGAGGGTGAGATATGAGTGAGGTGTTTGCTGCTATTGATGTGGGCTCTTATGAGCTTGCATTGAAAATTTTTGAGATATCTCCAAAAAAAGGTGTTAAAGAACTGGACCATATCAGGCATAATATCGACCTTGGAAGTGAGACTTATCTGACGGGAAAGATTTCCTATAATCACATGGAGGAACTTTCCCACGTACTTAAGGATTTTGTAAGAATTATGAAGTCCTATGGAGTAACACACTATCAGGCCTATGGAACCAGCGCCATGCGTGAGACTGCCAATATTGATATTGTAATTGAACAGCTTATGCAAAAATCAGGACTTCATATTGATGTCATAAGTAATTCGGAGCAGAGATTTCTTGATTATAAATCTATTGCTCTTAAGAGTGATGAGTTCAGTAAGGTTATAGAAAAGTCCACTGCTATCGTGGATATCGGAGGAGGAAGTATTCAGATTTCTCTTTTTGATAACGATAAGCTGGTGGCTACCCAGAATCTTAAAATGGGCGTACTAAGGCTATATTCAACTCTTGAGCAGCTAAATGCCAGCAGGCAGCGGTATGCTCATCTTATCAGCGAGCTTGTTAATTCCCAGCTTTCTGTATTCAGCAAGATGTATGTTAAGGACAGAAAGATTGAGAATATAATAATTCTGGATGATTATGTTTCACCCATAATTCAAAAGGGACTTCTTGGTAATGAAAAAAAGGGCTATGCAAAGGTGGCGGATATTCCTTATCTTCTTGAGAATATGTCCAATGCCACAAGAGCAGACATTACCAAAAAGCTTCATCTTTCAGAGGATACAATTCCATTGGTATTTGTATCAGGAATCCTTGTGCAGTGCATTATAAATATGCTTGGGGCTCAGATGCTGTGGGCACCGGGAGTTACACTGTGCGACGGTATTGCCTATGAATATGCGGAGAAGAGGAAGATGATCAAGCTTCCTCATGATTTTGAACAGGATATTATTGCCTGCGCACAGAATATTTCCAAGAGATATATGGGAAGTAAATCCCGAAGTGAAACTTTGCAGACCATCGCTTTAAATCTCTTTGATGCCACCAAAAAGGTTCACGGACTTTCCAAGAGAGACAGGCTTCTTTTGCAGATTGCCACCATACTTCATGACTGCGGTAAATATATCAGTATGGTTAATCTGGCTTCCTGTTCCTATAACATCATAATGTCTACAGAGATTATCGGTCTTTCTCACAGAGAAAGAGAAATAGTGGCTAATGTTGTTAAGTTCAATCATGATGATTTTGAATATTACAAAGGCTCTCCGGAGCTTTATGCAAGACTTGAACATGAGGATTATCTTAAGCTGGTTAAGCTTACTGCTCTTTTGCGTGTAACTAACGGTTTGGACAGAACACATAAGCAGAAATTTAAAAATGTACGTTTTTCTTTAAAGGATAATGAGCTTATTATCACTGTTGATAATATGGATGATGTAACTTTGGAAAACGGACTTTTCAAGAACAGGGCAGATTTTTTTGAAGAAGTATTTGGTGTTAAGCCTGTTATCAGACAAAAAAGGTCTCTGTAGCAGTTTACTGAAAATATAGGATTTTAACAAAAATTGAGGGGAAGGAATTATGGCCAATAAGGAAAATATGACTGACTTTTATGATCCTAAATTTTATACCAATAGGGAGCTTAGCTGGCTTCAGTTTAATGAGAGAGTGCTTTCTGAAGCTGTGGATGAATCAAATCCGCTTTTTGAGAGGCTGAAGTTTCTTAGCATAACTGCCAGCAATCTGGATGAATTTTTTATGGTCAGAGTGGCATCCTTAAAGGATATGGTAAATGCAAAGTATACCAAGAAGGATATTGCGGGTATGACTGCGGTGGAACAGCTTGAGGCTGTAACGAAAGCCGTTCATAAATTTATTTCCAATCAGTATATAACCTACAATAATCGCCTTGTTCCGGCACTTAAGAAAAACGGTCTGAATATAGTTTCAGATCTTGAAAAACTCAGCAAAAGCGAGCTGACCTTTATTGACAGTTATTTTAATGATTTTGTGTATCCTGTTCTTACACCTATGGCAGTGGATTCTTCAAGACCTTTTCCGCTGGTAAGGAATAAGACTTTAAATATTGCAGCCCTTGTTAAGAAAAAAGAAAATGATGATACCATAGATATGGCCCTTGTTCAGGTTCCGAATGTTATAGGAAGACTCTTGGAGATTCCTCAAAGTGAGGGTGAAGGAAGAAAGGTTGTTTTCCTTGAGCAGATAATAAAAAGAAACATGTCAAGGCTATTTCTTAATTATGATATAGTAAGTTCCTTTATGTTCAGAATTGAGAGAAATGCTGACCTTTCAATTGACGAAGATGAAGCAGAGGACCTTTTAAAGGAAATTGAGAAGCAGCTTAAAAAGAGGCAGTGGGGTCAGGCCATAAGATTGGAAATAGAGCATGGTATGGACAAAAAACTCTGCAAAAAGCTAGTAAGTGAGCTTAAGGTTGATGAAAGTGAAATCTATGATATAGATGGACCGCTGGATCTGACTTTTCTTATGCAGGCATATAAATTAGAAGGTTTTGACCATCTTAAAGAGCATGGATATAATGAGCCTCAGCCTGTACTGGAGTTTAGTCAGGATGAAAGCATTTTTGACACCATAAGAAAGGGTGATATTCTGATGCATCACCCATATCAGTCCTTTGATCCGGTAGTGAGATTTGTAGAATCGGCAGCATCTGATCCAAATGTACTTGCCATAAAGCAGACGCTTTACAGAGTATCCGGTAATTCACCTATCATAGCGGCTCTTGCAAAGGCTGCTGACAATGGCAAGCAGGTGTCTGTTCTTGTGGAGCTTAAGGCAAGATTTGATGAGGAAAACAATATTGTTTGGGCTAAGATGCTTGAAAGAGCCGGGTGCCATGTTATATATGGTCTTGTGGGATTAAAGACTCATTGTAAGATTACTCTTGTAGTCAGAAAGGAAGAGGATGGAATAAGACGTTACGTCCATCTTGCAACCGGTAACTATAATGATTCAACTGCAAAGGTATATACCGATGTGGGTATGTTTACCTGTGATGATTCCATAGGTGAAGATGCAACGGCAGTATTTAATATGCTTTCGGGTTATTCCGAACCTCTTGGCTGGAACAGGCTTACTCTGGCACCTTTGTGGCTTAAGGACAGACTTCTTTTCCTCATAAAGAGAGAGACAGAGCATGCCAAAAAGGGAGAACCTGCAAGAATTATTGCCAAGATGAATTCCATCTGTCATCAGGATGTTATTGCAGCTCTTTATGAAGCAAGCTGTGCCGGGGTAAAAATAGATCTTATAGTACGAGGTATTTGTAGTCTTCGAGCCGGAATTGAAGGTGTGAGCGAGAATATAAGAGTGCGTTCCATTGTGGGTAATTTCCTTGAACATAGCAGAATCTTTTATTTTGAAAACGGCGGAAAAGAGGAGTATTATTGCAGCAGTGCCGACTGGATGCCACGTAATCTG
>JAILBM010000319.1 GCA_024680925.1 Butyrivibrio sp. | reverse complement strand
AAGCTTGGCAACTGATTAAGCATTTTTGTTATTTCATTTTGGATATGCTATAAATAGCCTATTATAAGGCAGCTTCGTCACATAGAATTTGATAAGAATATATAAAAATACAGATACGCAGTAGCTTAATTGTTACTGCGTGTTTTTTATATCATAGGAAATTGCTTTCCTATGATATAAAAAATGCTCCGCTAAGGATGCGCACTCGCGCGATAGGTAAATGTTGCATAAATGCAACCGCGCTCGGCGCGAGAATGTCGCAAGCGACATTCTTTGTTCTGTCCCAAACATCCTGTTTGCACGATTTTTAGCAAAGCGTACAAAAACATTAAAATCACAAAAATAAAAATATGTTGCATAATGAATAAAATTATGATAGTATTTCTATCGTTGCATTAATCTAATGCAATCCCAATGAAGCAGATGCTTCATCATACTGACTTTCGTCAGGACAATCAAATTTTTAGTTTAATAGAAAATATCTGTAAGTTCAGAGCAAAATCTTTTTCTTTTAGTCTTTGTGTTTGCAGATAAACATGGAGGAAAAATGAAAAGAATAATGTATTTAGTATTTATGCGCATTATCCCTGCGCTACTGCTTTTTGTGGCGGTTGGATTGTCAAACAAGAAGGTGGCATATTCGGAAAATCAGAATATATCAGCATATTTGCAGGATAACCTTGAAGGAACCTTTGATATTTTAATGGCCAAGGCTATAGGTCATAAAACCCATGAAAGAAAATATATCGAAGGAAGAGATAGCCTTGTAAGCTGTAGAAACACAGAAATTAAGGAAAAAAAGCCTTCTCCGGAAATAAAAGCATTTTCTGAAAAAGAATACAAGGAATATATAGATACTAAGGCAATTATACTTATAGTGGCACTTATGCTGATGGTTGTGGCGGCAAGTCTTATAGGAGTAAAAAACAGAAGTGTATAAAACAGAAAAAAATAAAAAAGCATATTTATATACCAATGCAGGAAAAAGACATAAAAGTAATCAGGATGCGGCAATTGTAAAAATTGCAGAGTATAAGGAAAAGGGCCCGGTAATTCTTGCCGCTGTTTGTGACGGAATGGGAGGGTATTCCTGCGGCGAGGTAGCCAGCAGTTTTGTGGTAAAGCGCCTGAAAAAATGGTTTGAAAGCAGTTTAAAAAAGCATATAGAAGAATATAAAAGATTTGAAGATATAGTAATAGAACTAAATAAGTATGTTATTGAAACAGGAAATTTTCTAAAGGAATATGCGGATACAAGAAAAATCATGTTGGGTACAACAGCTGTGATATTTTTGCAGATAGGTGGAAACTATGCCTTTATAAATATCGGAGATTCCAGAGGATACATTATCAGCTGGCCTATGATAAAACAATTAACCCACGATCAGTCGCTTGTACAACAAAAAATTGATCAGGGTCTGTTAAATAAAAGAACTGCACTTAAAAGCTCTCAGCAGAGCATCATTCTTCAGGGACTTGGAGTCAGTAAAAGCCTTAACCCTGAGATAACCATGGGAAAGATAAAAAACACGGAAAGTTTTTTGCTGTGTACAGACGGTTTCTGGAGAAAACTGTCCAATAGGGAAATAAATGGTATAACAGGCAGACTTTTAAATTATGAAAATATTGAAGAACGATTAAAAACAATGGGTGAAAAGGCAATAAAAAGAGGAGAAACGGATAATCTGACGGCGGTTGTTATTGCCTGATATATAGAATACAAATGCAAGGGGAGATTATTTAATGCTGCAAAATGGCACGCTAATTGATGGAAAATACAAAATAATAAGCAAAATCGGTCAGGGAGGAATGAGCACAGTATATCTGGCAATTAATGAAAGAGCCGGAAGACAGTGGGCAATTAAAGAAATACGAAGAGACGGTACTGCGGATTTTAGAATTGTAAAACAAAGTCTTGTGGCAGAAACATCACTTTTAAAAAATCTCTCACACCCAAATCTACCAAAGATTGCCGATATTGTAGATTTTAAAGACAGTTTTCTTATAGTTATGGATTATATACAGGGAATAACCCTTCAGCAGGTTATGGAGATGAAAGGTGTTCAGAGTCAGGAAACAGTAATTAAATGGGCTAAGCAGTTATGCAGTGTTTTAGGTTATCTTCATAGCTGTAATCCCCCTATTATATATAGAGATCTTAAACCCGGGAACATAATGCTAAAGCCTGACGGCGACATTGTACTCATTGATTTTGGGACGGCAAGGGAGTACAAAACAGAAGGTACAGAGGATACTACCTGTCTTGGAACCCTGGGATATGCTGCTCCTGAGCAGTTTGCGAAGGGCACCCAGACTGATGCGAGAACAGATATATATAGCCTTGGAGCAACTATGTACCACATGCTTACAGGCCATAACCTGGCAAAACCTCCCTATAGAATTTATCCCATAACTTATTGGAATGCCTCTTTTTCCGGAGGTCTTGAAAAAATAATAACTAAATGCCTTATGAGTGATCCTTCCCAAAGATATAAAAGTGCAGCAGAGCTTTTATATGATTTAGATCATGTTAAAGAACTGGATAATAATTATAAAAAAAGAGCATTTTTAAAATTAACGTCATTTAGCTTGTCGGTCTTTCTAAGTTTTGGAGGATTTTTCTGTTCAAAAAAATTTAGCTCTTATGCCGGGAATTTTGAAAAAGAAAGTTATCTTGAATATATGACACGGGCAAAAGAAGCTGATGAAGAAAACAAAAGCATTAAAGAATACCAAAAAGCAATCTATCTTAATCCTGGAAACAGTAAAGCATATATAGAGCTTCTTAACAACGTTTTTTTACAGGATGATTGTTTTGATGCAAAAGAGGATGAGAAATTAAGGGAGATACTTTCAATGCCTTCTATTACCGGAAAGACCTGCATTGAGGAGATGCAGGAAAATAAAAAAGAATATGATGAATTTTGTTACAGATTGGGAATGGCCTATTTTTATTATTATGAGAACACCGGAAGTAAAAGCTATGCTGCCAGGTGGCTTGGCCGGGCAAGCCTTTCTGATACCCTTCCCATACAGATAAAATTAAGAGCTCAGAGACTTTACAATATTTCCGCATATTATGACAGAATCGGAAGGCAGAGTAAAAGCGGAGAATTATCCATGAGCTATATAAGATTCTGGGAGGACCTGACAAGAGCAGCTTCTGGAGATATAGCGGGAACGGATAATGTGACTGTTGCCCTTACGGTATATAACGAAGTGCTGGTACAACTATGCTGTAATTTTACCCTTTTTGCAGAGGATGGTATTTCTGTATCCTCCATGGAGCAGGAAGTTGAATATATAGAAAAGACCGTAGAAGGGGAGAACTTTAATGAGAACGTACTTGGTGATGATGAAAAGGAGCAGCTGAATCAGCTTAAGGAAAATATAAAACTGGCAAAAAAGGCTATAAAATTACTGGAATAATATAAATAAGGAGAGATTATGATAAATCCGGAGGATGTTAATGAAATTACAAACACCATAATTATGTACAGGAGATATGCGGTTATTTCAATGGTGATAGCTCTAGTCTTTATGGTGCTTTCGGTTATTATGTGGACTGTTTTAAATATATCCTATGATTTTCAGGTGTTAACAGGGATAGCTGCAAGAAAAGGAATAAAAAAATATATTGATGAAAGCCGTACTATTCACCTTGATAATGAAAGTCGAACAAAATATAAAAATTTTATAATGGTGCAGGAACTGATATCCGCCAAGGAATTGCCAAAAGGATTGCAAATTCAGTAAAATCAGCTTTTTATAAAGCTTTGGATGAAAAAAATAAGCTATGGGCAGATACTTGTAGAAAAAAATTAAATCTGCTAAATTAAAGGTCAGCGTATAATGTAAACCACTATTTAATTGTTTGAAATATAAATTGCAAAAATCGTGTAAACTTATGATTTTTGCTTTTTTACTCCTATAGGAGATGTGGAAATGGATGGATTTAAATTAGTATCTCCATATAAACCAATGGGTGATCAGCCCCAGGCTATCAAAGAACTGGTAGAAGGATTTAAGGCGGGTAATCAGTTTGAAACTCTCCTTGGTGTTACAGGATCCGGCAAAACCTTTACCATGGCTAATGTAATAGCTGCTTTGAATAAGCCTACCCTGGTCATATCTCATAATAAAACCCTTGCAGGGCAGTTATATGGTGAATTTAAGGAATTTTTTCCGGAAAATGCCGTAGAGTATTTTGTATCCTACTATGATTATTATCAGCCTGAGGCTTACGTTCCCCAGACCGATACCTATATAGCCAAGGACTCTGCCATAAATGATGAAATAGATAAACTAAGGCTTTCAGCTACAGCATCCCTGGCAGAAAGAAAGGATGTTATAGTAGTAGCCAGTGTTTCATGTATTTATGGTCTGGGTAGTCCCGATGAATTCAAAGGCATGTCAATTTCCTTAAGACCGGGAATGGAGAAGGACAGAGACACGCTTATTCAGGAGCTTGTATCCATTCAGTATATGAGAAATGACATGGAGCTTACAAGATGTAACTTCAGGGTAAGGGGTGATGTTGTGGAAATAGCCCTTGCCAATGTGGATGATTACCTTATAAGAGTCGAATTTTTTGGGGATGAAATAGACAGAATCAGTGAGATAGAGCCTCTTACAGGGGTTGTCAGAAATAATCTCACTCACATAATGATATATCCGGCATCCCACTACGTAGTACCTCAGGAAAAAATAAATATGGCCTGCGAAAATATTGAAAAA
>JAILBM010000286.1 GCA_024680925.1 Butyrivibrio sp. | reverse complement strand
GATGAATACTCTATTTTCATGATGAGACTTATGGATGTGTGAAATGGGTTTTTTTATAAAAAACAGACCGACCATTATATTTAGTATAATGGCCGGTCTGTCTTTTCGTGTGTTTATTGGTTTAAGTTAGAATTTTTTGGCAAACTTTTTAACATCCTCTAAAGATGAGTCAACTGCCTTACTCTTAAGATAGCAGGTTTCGCTTTCAACTGTTATTCCCTTACCCTCCAGGGATTTACGCATTAAATCAAGGGCATGTTTAGAGAGCCATGATGTGGAAAACAGCACAGCTTTCCCGACCTTGTCAGAGGAAAGTGTATCCAGATAAGATTTAAGCTTATCATCGATACCATATGCGTAAAGGGCGCCTCCTATAAAGAGAACATCAACCTTTTCTGTAATTGCAGATTCATTAGAATCTACAGAAACAGCAGATACACCCACAGCTTCGGCAATTGCATCTGCAACCTTTTTAGTATTTCCTGATCTTGAATAGAAACGTACTGCGTAAGACATAACTACCTCCTTATATGATAATAAAAAGTAAAATTCTGTTTATAACGATACTCCCTTATAACAAAAAAGTCAATAACAATTTAATAGTACACAATATAACAACAACCTTTTAAAGAACATTTGATAATATTAAACTTTTTGACAATTTAGAAAAATTCTATAAAAACCATAATTTGTGTACGTAGAAACGATATAATGTATATGTTGCAATAGCTTTTTAGTTGGATGAAAGGTGCAAAATATGCAAAGAAAAAAGATTTCGATAAGAGATTTTGAACAGTTGTGGGTCAGAAATGTTCTTAGATCAACAAGTGTACTTACCTGGATGTTTTTAACGTCAATTTGTATCTATATTGCTCTTAGCGGAAAAGAGTTCCTGACTGCAGAAAGCGGTATTTTCTTTATTGCATTTACATCTACTCCCTTCTTGCTTTTGGGAGCATTATACGGGTATTTTTATTCATATATTTCATTTATATTGTCATTTATAGTTTCTTACCTTTTTAACATGGATTCCGCCTATACCATGATAGTATATCTTGTTGGAATGTCATGTTTTGCAATGTTTTCACAATATTTATGGTTTGAAACCAAAAAGAAAACAGCGATGGCTGCACTGCTTACACTTGTTTTGGTATCGATAGCTGAATATGCCTGTCTTACTGTTCTTGAAAATGAAAAATATGATATAGAAAGTATGTTGGGAATAGTAGTATATTTTGGAAGAAATATGGCAGAAATCTTTTTGATTGCATTTGTAATCTACTTTTTCATGAATAAATCCCTTGATATCTGCAAATATCCATATCCCATTGCAATTATATATACAAAGCAATATAAGGAAAATGAGGTTGTTCAAAAGAATTTAAAGAAAACCAGAGTCAGTTTTAAGATAACAACTATTATTATTATTATAGAATTGATATTGGGAATTTCCGTAGCAGTATTTATGATTGCTCTTTTCCCGGACATGAAAAATATGTTGGTAGATAATATAAATAATAACACTCCGATAATTGAAAACGAAGCTGATGTAGAAAAAATTGATCAGGAAGCATTTATAGAGGGTATTGAAAATATGGATTATGTTTTTGATACCTCTGCTGCCACATATGATATTAAAATGATACTTTTGATGCTTTGTATTGGTGTACCTTTGGGTGGTTTTGCAAATTTTTATATTAAAATGACTGTTGGTGTTCCAATAGGTGGAATGTCCGAATTTATGTATGATTTTGTAAATGCTGATGATGATCAAAAGCTTGAAGTTGCAAAACAGGTTGACAATATTAATGTCAAAACCAAGGATGAAATAGAGGTTCTTGCAGAATATACCAAGTCAACCATTCATTCTATAGAAGATTATATTTCAAGACTAAAAGAGGAGCAAAAGTTACAGACAGATTTAGAAGTTGCAAAAAAGGCCAGTGAAGCCAAAAGTGACTTTTTATCAAATATGTCTCATGAAATCAGAACACCTATAAATGCAGTCCTTGGCATGAATGAAATGATATTGAGGGAAGAGGATGATCCTTCGATACGTGAGTATTCCCTGAATATAAAGAGTGCCGGTAATTCACTTCTTAGTATCATTAACGATATCCTGGATTTTTCAAAGATTGAAGCAGGGAAAATGGATATTTTACCGGTGGATTACAATCTTAGTTCTATGATAAATGATCTGGTAAATATGATATCTGTAAGGGCAGATGACAAAAATCTGAATCTTATTGTCAATGTAGATGAGAATATACCGGATAAGCTTTGCGGTGATGAAATCAGAATTAAACAGTGTGTGACAAATATCCTTACAAATGCGGTGAAGTATACAGAAAAAGGCTCTGTAACCATGAATGTAAGCTACAGACCATCTGAAGATGGCAACATATATCTTGGTTTTCAGGTGCTGGATACAGGAATTGGCATTAAAGAAGAGGATATTAACAAGCTTTTTTCACCTTTTGAAAGAATCGAAGAAATTAGAAATCGTACTATAGAAGGTACCGGTCTTGGAATGAGTATTGTCAAAAAGCTTCTTGCCATGATGGACACTAAGCTTAATGTAAAGAGTGTATATGGTGAAGGCTCCGATTTTTCCTTCGAAGTGAAGCAAAAGGTCAACGAATGGGAGAAAATTGGTGATTTTAAAAAGCGTTATAAGGAATATGTAAAGGGACTGGCTAAATATCATGAGAAATACCATGCGCCAAATGCTGAAATCCTTGTTGTAGATGATACTCCTATGAACCTTACCGTTGTAAAAGGTCTGTTAAAGCCTATACAGATAAAGGTAGATACAGCCGATAGCGGTATGGAAACCTTGAAAAAGGTAGTTCAGAAAAAATATGACATAATATTTATAGATCATAGAATGCCTGAAATGGATGGCATAGAAACTCTGGCGGCAATGAAAGAGCTTGAAGGCAATTTGAATCTTGAAGTTCCCTGTATTGCCCTTACAGCCAATGCAGGACAGGGAGCTAAGGATGATTATTTAAAGGCCGGGTTCGATGATTATCTTGCAAAGCCTATAAACAGTAATCAGCTTGAGGAAATGATAAGACAGTATCTGCCTGAGGATAAAGTT
>JAILBM010000285.1 GCA_024680925.1 Butyrivibrio sp. | reverse complement strand
ACACCAATTATCTTACTTTCTTTCTCTATCTCTTTTCCACAATCCAAAGAGAACTTAAGCAGCTTATCCACTGTAGGCACAAATCTTCCATCCCTATCAACAGCCTTGATATTATAAATATGAATATCGTCTGCTGCGATGCTGTTTTCCAGGTATTCCTCCACTATTACGTGATCAAACTCTCCTGTGGTTTCCACTATTTTGGGCTGAACAACTTTTCCGTTTTTGTAAGATACTGCCTTAAGCTCTCCCGGCTCATAGGTAACATTCTTAAAGGTCATATACCAGAATCTGTCATTTTTCTGCCTGCCAAAGCTTTTGCCATTTACAAATATCTCTGCTTCATCGGCATTGGTATATACGTAGACATTTATTTTCTCTCCCTCTCTACCCTTTAGGTTCCAATGAGGAAAAACATGAATGAAATCTTCATCATTCCACCAGGCCTTGTAATAGTAAAAGGCATCTTTTCTAAATCCGCACATATCCATGATACCAAACTGAGAATTAACTGCAGGCCATGGCATAGGAGTTGGTTCCCCGTGATAATCAATACCTGTCCATAGAAACATTCCAGCCATGTAATCTCTCTTGAATGCTTCTCTGCACTGATCTTCACCCTTTTCAAATCTGCCTGCTGCCCCTTTTGAGGTACACTTTTGTCTATTATCCGGATCCAGGGTAAAAAAGTGCCCATCCGCCTCTACCGTTTCATAACAGCCTCTTGTGGAACTGTTGGCAGCATTGTTTTCCGTTATGATCATTGGCTGGGTAGGATTATTTTCATGATAATGATCCCAGGCAGGAACTGAATAATTAAATCCCATAACATCCAGTTCTCTTGTAGTTCCAAAAAATGTCTCTGCTGTTTCATAATGAGTATCACCGTCCCAGCACACAAGAGCATAGGTTACAGGCCTGTCTTTATCTAAAAGCCTTATTTCCTGCCGAAGACTTCTGACAGTTTTGGCTGTTTCTTTCTTCATCTGAACATTGACTTCTTCATTTCCTATTCCCCATAGAATTACAGACGGATGATTTCTTCCCTGTTTAACTACACATTTCATAGATTCAATATCTACCGGAGCACTTCCCATACGTCTGGTCTCGGACAGTACCAGGATTCCCAGCCTGTCACAGATTTCCAGTACAATATCAGAGGGCTCTCCATGAGCTGAACGCAGGGCATTCATCCCGCACTTTTTCATTTCACGAAGCCTGTATTCCAAAACAGAATCATCAAGTCCAATACCCACTCCTGCATGATCATGATGGGTGCACAGACCCTTAATAAGTACATGCTCCCCGTTTAAGAAAAATCCGTTATCTGCAGTAAATTTTATTTTTCTAAATCCAAAATATTCTGCATAATCATTTTTTTCTATTACTTCAGAACTTGTTTTATTATCCGAAAAAATCTTATCCGCACCAGTCTTTTCAGTATTTGTTATTTTTTCGTCTAAGTCACTTACAATAAAGGTCTTTATTTTATAAAGGTACCTTTCCTTTAATCCCCATAAATGAAGATTCTCATCCGGAATGTCCTTCTCCATTTTGATATTCACTCTGTCCCAGGACTCTATGGTAAAAGACTTTTCCATTGTGGCAATTTCTTTATCGCTTTTATCATATACTTTGCATATAAGAGCTGCTTTTGCACAAGTTACGCGTCTGCTTATAACAGATGCTGATATTTTCAAGGTTCCCTTTTTTAAATCTTCTGACACCACAGGCTCTATATGAAGATCATAAGGTTCAATGAGAATATCGTCACAAATATACAGCCAAACGTGCTTGTATATTCCCCCACCTTCATACCACCAGCCTTCTCTGCCCATGGCATCTACTCTCATGGCTATAATATTTTCATCATCTTCCCTGATAAAATCTGTTATATCATAGAAAAAATGCGTGTAGCCGCTGTCATGGCTTCCTACATAATTCTGATTCAGATACAGATCACAATCCCTGTATACACCCTCGAAAATTATGTATATTCTTTTATTTTTATATTCTTCTTTTAATCTAAAGGATTTTCTGTACCAGCAGATTCCCGGTACGATAGAACCACCTGCATGGAGTCTTGACTGTACAGTCTGCATTGCAGGAATATCGTTTATGCCTTTGGTGTCTATATTCTGAATATGCTCACCATCTATTACAAAATCATGAGGTAGCTTTATATCACTCCAAAGGGACATATCACAGTCCACAGAAGTTGCCCCGGATACATAGGCACCGGCCTTTGCACCACCCCATCCATCTTCAGGAAACTGAGGCTTTAAATCTGCCTCAATATATTTCCAATCCTCATCAAAACATATTTTATCCATAAGTTTACCCCTTTGTAATCCCTCTATATTTATGATAAACGTATTAACTTATTTTTTATCTTCAATAATTGAATTAATTCAAGAAAAAACGACCCTTTTCTCTGATAATTTTAAACTGTTTTTGACATGGAATGGCAAAAATCTATATAATCATGGTAGTTGTAAAAAAGCAGTATTTACAATATAGCTATAATACGGAGGCAATTTATGGGTGCTGGAATTTCAAATGAAAGTTTTAAAGATATTGATCTGATAAAAAAAGAAATACGTGCTGTATTTAATGACTTATATGATCAGGCAAAACCTGAAGAAGGTGATTTATTGGTAGTTGGCTGTTCCTCAAGTGAAGTGGCTTCCCATAAGCTTGGAACCTTTTCCAGTGAGGAAATAGGAAAAGCTCTTGTAGAAACCCTCTATAATGCCTGCAAAGAAAAGGGCCTTCATATGGCAGCCCAGTGCTGTGAGCATTTAAACAGAGCTCTTATCCTGGAAAAAGAAGTAGCTCAAAAAAGAGGCTATGAAATAGTCAGTGTCGTTCCCAAGCTTAAGGCCGGTGGCTCTTTTGCCACAGCTGCTTATAAAACACTTCCAAAAGCAGTAGCTGTTGAACATATAAAAGCTGAACTTGGGATAGATATCGGAGATACACTTATAGGTATGCATCTAAAGGATGTGGCCGTTCCTGTAAGAGTAGAGCAGACTGCAGTAGGAAATGCTCATATAGTTTGTGCCAGAACAAGGCCTAAATATATAGGCGGCGAAAGAGCCGTTTATAACTGATACCTAACTGTTTTTATGTTATAGGTTATTCGTTTAGATACTTTTTACAATAAAAAATGCTTAGGATTAAAACTTTTATCCTAAGCATTTTTAGTTTTATTTTTTATTATATTTACTGATATTTGCTTACATTAGATGAATCCACCGCTTCAAAAGGAACCCATATATACTTTTTATTTTCAGATGCTCCATCTATTGAAGATACAGATTTTCCTGAGGAAAGAGCAATTATTGCTTCAACTGCTTTTTCAGCCTGCCCCTGAGCATCCTGAAGAACTGTAAAAGCCATCTCTCCTGCTGCAATTGATGCACAGCCGTCAGATGTAGCATCAACTCCCATTACAGGTACAGATGCCGGATCAATTCCATTATCCTTTAGCGCCTGACATACACCAAGAGCCATCGTATCATTATTACAGAATATTACATCGTAGGGCTGACCTGTTTTTAAAAATATATTCATTTTCTCTGCAGCCAGAGTATCTGACCAGGTTGCATAATCTAAGAATACATAATTGGCACTTACATTAAGGTCCTTCAAAGTATTTTTTACCGCTGATGTTCTTCCTACGGTTCCAGAATGTCCCTTTTCACCTTCAAAAATGATTACATTTAACGAGGATGGATTGCCCAGTTTTTTCATGGCATATTCCACCTGAAGCTCGCCTGCTTCTTCTTCCTGGGAACCTACGTATATATATTTATCTGCTGAAAGAAAATCATCATCCGGCTGGTTATTTACAAAAACAATAGGTAGATCGTTTGAGGTAACCTCCATCTGCAAAGCTGTAGATACATCTGTAAGTCTTAAAATAATAGCATCATAACCATTTGCCTTGGCAGCTGCTATATCTGCTGCCTGATTATCAACCTGTGACCCACAGTAGCTGACATCCAAAGTAATTCCGGCACTTTTTCCTGCTGCAATTATTCCCTCTGTTAAGTTTTTTCTAAAGGTATCATCTACATCACATACCGAATACAAAACCTTTATATTACTACTTCCTGATGCTGCACTGTCAGAAGATGAGCATCCGGATAAAAGACTTAAACTTAAAGCACCAATACAGGATATTGAAAAAATCTTTTTAATTAATTTATTCATTCCGTCTACCTCCTCAAATCTTAAACTGCTGAACATGGGATGTTAAGGTTTCTGATGTTCCTGCAAGTTCATGTGAATTATCTGCAACATCCTGGCTGCTCTTTGTTATATTATCAGCCTGTTCAACCATATTTTCCGAGGTTGCAAGAATCTCATCGGCGCTGGCTGCCTGCTCCTGAGAAATGGCAGCAACATTCGTTGCCACATCGTCTACCTTCTGAATGTCCTCAATCATTGCTTCAATAAGACTATTGGAAGTATTGATATTTTGATAAATCTTATCGAAGGTCTCGACTGCCACAGAAATTCTTTCACTATTCTGCTGTATGCTCTGAGCACTGTTTTGAGCCTGACCTACAGCATCTCCGATAAGCTCATGTACTTCATTTATAAGACTTGCTATATTCTGTGCACTTTCTGCACTGGTCTGAGCAAGCTTTCCTATCTGAGTTGCCACAACCGCAAATCCCTTTCCTGCTTCTCCTGCTCTTGCTGCCTCAATAGATGCGTTAAGAGATAGAAGGTTGGTTTCTTCTGCAATTTCTCCGATAATTCCAACGATATTTGTAATCTCTTCCGATGCATCCCCGACTTTGTTTATGGAATCTACAAGCTTATTATTGGCATCTTCAATATCAGACATGGCAACACTTAGCTTTTCCATATCCTCACGTCCCTGCTGGGATATTTCAACAGTTTCCTTCATACTTGCATCTGCCTGCTGACTGTTATCTCTTGTATCTGCAACTACTCCTGCAAGCACTGTGGCATTCTGTGCTATATCATTTACTGCCTCTGCAAGCTGATCAACAGTGTCATTAAGCTGTTTCATAGCTTCTGATTGTGACATGGATGCATCATACATTACTCTTGCCACTTCATCACTGTTATCGGACTGTTCTTTCAGTTTAACCGACTCATTATTTATACTGGATAGCATATTTCTCATGCTGGCAATAAATTCATTAACCTTACTGCCCATTACTCCTATTTCATCATTACTGTCAGCCTTTACATCTATTGTAAAATCACCGGAAGACATGGCGGAAATATTTTCAGTAATGGATGATAATGGTGCTATTACTTTACTTACAATAAATATGATAGAGACAATAATTATTGCAATAGCTATAACAGCTACCAGAATAAGAATATTACCCAGGGTCTGTACATCTTTTAAGATAGTCATGGTTTCTATATATGAAACCAGTATCCAATCGGTATTATCAATTTCGTCATAGGCCACCATATATTTACCAATTGTAGCCGTTTCATAATCTCTTTCTGAAATTGCTTTTGCAATTCCCGACAAAAGAGTATCACTGCTTGAAGTAGATATTTCTGTTCCAAGTCTTGAACTGTCAATATCTGCCAATATAGTGTTATCTGTTCTGTCTATCAGAATAGATCTGGCATCATCCATCTTGACACCTGAATTAACAATAACTGTTATGTCATTAAGTCCAACGTCTGCAGCTATTACTTTAATCTCGTCGGAACCGTCATTTAGGATTCCCGATGCACTTATAACACGATTTCCCTCGCTATTTATGTAGGCAGTCCCATATCCCATTTCCACTCTGGTGATTCCCTGCTTGTAGAATGTTTCTGACGTAGGATTACTAAAGGAATAGGATGCCTCTGAAGCAGTATAGAGTTTTCCGCCTGCTGTAGCTATATAAAGACCTTCCGGAGCACCGGAATTATATCCGTAAAAAGAGTCTAATATCTGTTGTAATTCGTCCTCAGAAGGTCTTTGCTGCTCAATACCATATTTTACCGTTGTAAAAAATTCCATGTTCTCATCCAGCCAGGATTCAATATTATCCCCTTGATTGGAAATTGAAGATTCCAGTTCGCTGGTAGCAGCTTTAGTAAGACTGTTTTTACTAAGAACCAGTGAAATAGCGCTCAAGACCACAACTGCCACAACTACTGTGGGAACTATGTATAGTAACAACTTGGTTCTTATCTTGCCTTTTTTCTTTCCCTTCTGTTTGTCCATTATTTGGGGACCTCCTTCTAAAAAACACCTTTTTACAATATAAATAACCAGCCTTTATTGATAAAAAAAGTCAAAATTTAATAAGCTAATTATAGCTTTAAATTTTGACTTTTGTTAGTATTACGTTAAGTTTTATATTTATTTTAGTTTTAAATTATTATTATTTTACTTTGCCTTTTCATCGGCCTTTTTCTGTATGAACTCTGTCAATTTTTCAAATCCTGCATCCTTTAGTGCCTGTCTGAAGCGGCTTACCATTTCTTCTGGTTCCCCCTGATATTTGCCGTAGCAGATTTGAGGAAGATACTCATTACATACATTTTCAATATCACTTAAAGTATTGCTGTAATCAGTAGTATCAAAATGAATGTTTTCCCAAGGATACTCTATTGCGCAGTCTTCATAATAGCTCTTTAATAAATCATAGGCTGCCTCGTCTCTTCCAAAATTAACAAGTTCCAACTCATCTCTTCTTCCCCACCAGTAATTTAAGGTAAAGCTGTCATTTTCCGTATTATAATCTGAAGGTCTGGTATACACGTTATCTTCTTTTATATTGTATTGCACACCTTCAATGCCATAATTCATGAGTCTGTAACATTCTTCATCATTTCTGATGAGATCATATACCATAAGTGCCAGTTCCGGGTGCTGTGAATCTGCTGATACCGCCATGGCACCGTGAAGAATGCTGGTTCTCACAAGATTTTGGTTTTCTTCTCCAAACCAGAAAAATTTAGCATTTGATCCCGGTTGTGCTATATCCATATTTGGTTTTCTATCTTCAATGTACATATTTGTATGATGCTGTATACATGCCGATTTGCCGCTGTAAAATTTTACGGTGATATCAGTATTTATATCTTCCACATCATAGAAATTTTCAAATACTCCCATTTTTTTCCAGGTCTTCATAAGAATGGCAAAATCTATAAGTTCCTGCCCTTCATAAAAAGGAGAAACAATTTTATCCGGTTCATCCTTATAAGCACCCCAAAGTTCATAACTTGTTATATCCATAATAGGAACATAATCTGTGGTAGAAGAAATATATCCAAGAGCCGTAGTAACTGAAGCTGTATCCGCACTAAAGGGTGTGACCTCAGGATGATTTTCAATAACATATTCAAAATATTTGGTCATATCATCCCAGCTATGAAGTCCTTCCTCCATTCCTGCCTGTCCTGCCCAATCTCCGCGGTATATAAATCCATGATTGGTCCACTGTGAAAATTCATTTTCAGGAATCAGATAAATATTATCATTGTAGGTACAGGCTTCCCATTCCTCATCTGAAACGCAGGCAAAAGTATCTGCACAGTAAGTGGAGAGCATTTCCTTGGTAAGGGGATAAAAATTCCCCTTTGTAACATTGGGCCAGGCATCCAGCCAGTCTGTAGAAGTGCCTACTAAATCTACCTTTGTATTTTCATCATTAAGTACATAATTATATTTGTTAAGATAATCTGTCCATGGAATGTAATAAACATCTAACCTGGCATTTAATCTTTCGATCAATATTTCATTTAATTGTTCAATAATCTCCTCAGTCTTACCATTGGTAGGCTTGTCACCTATAGTCATATAAACAATAGTAGTAGGCGATGAATCATAGTCTATATACTGTGAATATTGTTCATCCCGTCCATTATCTGAGCAGGCAGTGACCATGCACATAAATCCGGCGAGTATAATAAGTGATGAGATTCGTTTTTTCACTAATCGATGCCTTTCTTTTCCTTCTTATGCTTTGCCCTAAGGCTTGCAAAAAATTCCTTAAGCATAGCACTGCTTTCCTTATCCATTACACCCTTAATAACTTCAACCTGATGATTAAAATCAGGGTTATTAAGAATATCCAGTACGGAACCGGCGCAGCCTGCTTTTTGATTAACAGCTCCCATGACCACCTTAGGAATACGTGCCTGTACTATCGCTCCGGCACACATCTGACAAGGCTCTAAAGTTACATAAAGTGTACAATCCTCCAGTCTCCAGTCCCCGAGGACCTTATTGGCTTTTCTGATAGCCGTTATTTCCGCGTGGGCCAAAGATGTGTGATCTGTGTTACGTCTATTATAACCCCTGGCGATAATTTTATCACGATAAACTATCACACATCCTATCGGCACTTCGTCTAAAGCAAGGGCTTTTTTTGCCTGCGCCATAGCTGCTTTCATGTATTTTATATGCTTTTTATATTCTTCTGTATCAGTATTTACTTTAAGTTCAGGATAAAAAGACATATCTATCTCCATATAATCATAGTAGTTTGGTAGTATTTAACTTTTTTGTATGCTATAATATGCCTATTATAAGAGATTTGTATGTATACCGCAATCTTATCTGTTTTATAGAGGTAGTAATAAAATGAAGATTTCAACCAAAGGACGTTATGCGCTTAGGGTAATGATAGATTTAGCTATTCACGATACCGGTGAATATATAGCTTTAAAAGATATTTCCGAGAGACAGGGAATAACAATCAAGTATCTGGAACAGATTGTTTCTGTTCTTAATAAGTCAGGATTGCTTAAAAGTATGAGAGGCAATAACGGCGGTCACCGACTTGCCAAAGCCCCCAAAGAATACAAGGTTGGTGATATTTTAAGAGTAATGGAGGGAGACCTTGCACCAATAGAATGTCTTGCAGTATCTTCCGACAATCCCTGTCCAAGGGCAGAATTTTGTGCCACACTAAATTTCTGGAGCGGACTTGATAATGTAATCAATGAATATGTTGATAAATTTACACTCCAGGATCTTGTGGATCAGACACAGGCCATGAACGGATATGACTATTCCATTTAAGGCGCATTGACAAGATTTTCTAAAAAAAGTATATTATAAGAGCTACTGTTTTAATAGCAACTAATTAAATCGGTTTTGTAAAGGGTGTATGTAGCAGTCCTGTTTGTATGTTTTCGGGTCCTGCGCAATGGAAATCTATGAACCGTGTCAGGTCGGGAACGAAGCAGCACTAAGTAGAACCTTTCATGTGTTGCAGGGGTGCCTGTCTACGTCGGCAGCCAACGTGCATGCATCCTTTACAGAACCGATTATTATATTATTATCTTTTTTAATTAAGCAATTTATATGTCATATGATATTAACTTTTTCATGTCCAACTGTATATTGTGCCCTCGTAAATGTCATGTGGACAGAACTCTTGACCAAAGAGGCTATTGCAATGCTCCCGCAAAAATTACCGCAGCCAGAGCAGCACTTCATTTTTGGGAAGAACCATGTATCTCCGGCACAAAGGGTTCCGGCGCTGTTTTTTTTAGCGGTTGTAATATGGGCTGTATTTTTTGTCAAAATCAGGAAATATCCCATGGAAATGTTGCTATGGAAATATCTGTTTCAAGACTTTCCGATATTTTTTTAGAGCTTGAAACCCAGGGAGCTCATAATATTAATCTTGTGACTCCCTCTCATTATGTTCCTCAAATTGCCAATGCCTTGGAAAGTGCCAAAAATAAAGGTCTTAAAATTCCTGTACTTTATAACACCTCAAGCTATGAAGAAGCTTCTACTTTAAAGCTTTTGGATGGACTTATAGACATATATCTCCCTGACTTTAAATATTATTCAGAAGATTTGTCTCTGCAGCTTTCCAATGCACCAAAATATTCTGAAATTGCTTTAAAGGCAATTGACGAAATGCTTCGTCAGGTAGGTGAACCTGTATTTTTAGAAGACAACCACTTAATTTCTTCCTTTGATTACAATGAAATTATTTCAAATATTTCGGATGAAGATGACTATGCAGGACCTCTTATGCAACGTGGTGTAATTGTAAGGCATCTGCTGCTTCCCGGACAGATAGAGGATTCTAAAAGGGTTATTTCTTCTTTGTTAAAGCATTTTGGGGATAAAGTATTTATAAGCCTTATGGGACAATATACTCCCATGGAACATATAAAATCTTTAACAGATACAAGTAAACTTTCCTTTTTAAAGAGAACCGTTTCAGAACATGAATATGATGAGCTTTTGGATTATGCCATAGATTGCGGCTTGGAAAACGGATTTATGCAAAGTCTTGATACTTCATCAGAAAGCTTTATACCGGCTTTTGATTATAAAGGGTTAAAATAATAAACGGCAGGAAAAATTTTTCCTGCCGTAATTTATTTCTTTTAATTTAGTACTGCTGAGACTCCAGATAGTTCATATAACTTTCTACCATAAGTGCAATCTTGAAAGTAAGTGCATCATCAAAGGTTCTTATATCAAGTCCGGTACTCTTTTGAAGTTTCTCAATTCTGTATACAAGAGTATTTCTATGAACAAATAACTCTCTTGAGGTCTCAGATACATTAAGGTTATTTTCAAAAAACTTATTTATTGTATTAATCGTTTCTTCATCCAAATCTGATGGAAGAGTTTCCTTTCCACCAAATATTTCTTCTATAAACATTTTGCAAAGGCTTACAGGAAGCTGATAAATAAGACGGCCTATACCAAGGGTATTGTAAGCAGTAACTCTTTTTTCTGCATAAAAGATTTTACCGACCTCAAGAGCCATTTTAGCTTCCTTATAGGATTTACTAAGATCCTTGAGTTCACCTACAATAGTACCAAAGGCTACTCTGACATTAAGCATAGCCTCTGTATTCATCATGTCTACAATAGTTGTGGCAATTTTTTCTATATCCTCATAAGAATCACTTTCAGATAATGACTTTATAAGTATTACACTGGACTCATCAACTGCTGTAACATAATCACCTGTTTGTGACGTATACATACCGGATAACAGTTCAGATGCTGTATTATCCATATCTCCGCTGGTTTCTATTAGAAGTATTACCCTTGGAACAACTGCTTCTATTCTGAGCTTTTTGGCTCTGTTGTAAATATCTATAAGAAGCATGTTATCCAGCATCAGATTCTGGAAGAAATTGTTTCTATCATATTTTTCCTTATAAGCAATGACAAGATTCTGCAACTGGGATACGCAAATCTTAGCAACTACATGTGTATCCTCACCTTTTCCCTGAGCAGCAAGAACAAAGAGAGGTTCTCCTTCGTCTAAAATTTTTAATAAATGTGTGTCCCCTATAACCTGACTATCTACAGGAGAGGCTGCAAAATTTGTTATTAATGCTTTATCAAGATTATAAGCTTCATCAGTTTCTGCCACCACTTCACCATTTAAATTCATTACACACAAATTTACCTTGGTTATGGCATTTAACTCACTTATACTTGTTTTTATTACCTGTGATGAAATCATATACTTCCTCGCCTTCAAAAAACTATTGCATCATATAACGTTATTGTAATTCATTTTTATTAAAAATTCAAAAATGTTGCAAAACTTTATAAAAAATGAAGGGATGCAGTAAACTGCATCCCTTCGAAAAAAGCATTTATTAGTTTGTAATAACCTTCTCTGTTTCCTTATCAAATACGTGAATCTTCTCAACGTCGAATGCAAACTTAACCTTATCGCCAGGTCTAGCTGTTGTACGAGAATCAACTCTTGCTGTGATAGGGAATCCTGCAAGATCAAAGTACAGATAAACTTCTGCACCAAGAAGCTCGTATACGTTGATTGTTGACTCAAATACTGCCTTAGATGTGTTAACAACCATCTCTGAATCATCAACATCTTCAGGACGAATACCGAATGTAACTTTCTTTCCGTTGTAACCGCCATCGATAAGCTTCTTAGCCTTTGCTGGTGGTAACTGAATCTCTTTGTTATCAATCTTAAGGAATGCATCCTCACCCTTAACTACTACATCAGCATCAAGGAAGTTCATCTGAGGTGATCCCATGAATCCTGCTACGAACAGGTTCTGTGGCTTGTCATAAAGGTTCTGAGGTGTATCTACCTGCTGTACAACACCGTCCTTCATAACTACGATTCTTGTACCAAGAGTCATAGCCTCTGTCTGGTCATGTGTAACGTAGATGATTGTTGTACCAAGTCTCTGGTGAAGCTTAGCAATCTCAGTTCTCATCTGAACACGGAGCTTAGCATCCAGGTTTGAAAGAGGCTCATCCATAAGGAATACCTTAGGATTACGAACGATAGCACGTCCCATAGCAACACGCTGTCTCTGACCACCTGAAAGAGCCTTTGGC
>JAILBM010000258.1 GCA_024680925.1 Butyrivibrio sp. | reverse complement strand
AATAGATTTGTATAACTGTCCCTATAATAAAACGGACTCTGAAAAGCAAGAAATATAGTGGTTATTCCGCAAACAATTCCAAAGGGCACTGTCTGCATATATCCTATAAACCAGAACTGAATGGTAAATGTAATTATAGTTATTGCAATATAAAAAGAAAGAGAATAAAAATATCTCTTGGTTAAAACTTTTTTTGGATTATAGATTATAAAACCAACAGAAATAATCATGTAAAAAACTGCTTCATAATACATTGATATTCTGCCGGGACCATATTCAAACATTCCAAGCTCATTTATTCTGAATATATAATGATTAATAGGAGAAAATAAGGCAATTAAAGACAAGGTAATTGCAGGAACATTTAAAATAGTCAATACTTTATAATTTATCCTGTCTTCTGTAATTAAATGGTAACAATAAACACAAAATACCATAGGACTAAAGGCCAAAGTAATATAATAAACTATATTAACAGCATATATTAAAGAAATAGGAAAGATTTGATAGTATGATGCTATTACAGAACCTAAAATATCAAAAAGTGTCAGGAAAAACTGTATAAAAAGAAGACAGAGAAATATCAGATTTCTGCGAATCGGAAGATTTCTCTCATTATAAGAATATATGATAAATAATAAGCACACCACCAGTGCACATATATCAAATTCCAATGACCATATCATATAAAAGTCTCCTTGTTGCAATACAAGAAAAACTCACTTTCATCATATCTCAAATTATACAATATGCTATAATGAAATAATATTAAATAGTTATTAAATTAACGATAACGGGATATTATCTTTTTTCCTCTTCCATTCAAAAATCAACAAATATAATCATCACCGTTTAGGGAGGTATATATGGCATATAAGAACGAAATTCTCTCATTACCTGACATTATTAAAACAGATAAAAGATACATGATATTAAAACTTAGAGCAGATTGCGATCATAGCGTTGCTCTTCATTACAGATTTTATGAAAAAAATTGTACAGAGCCGTCTTTTTTTATAAGATTCGGTATTCTTCCAAGGGTCACTACAACAGTTCTTATAGACAGAAACTGGGTAAATGCCAATGACCTTTACCCCGGCTCTCTTCCGGGAGAATTAAAAGTAGTATGCCATGGACATCGTGTTTGCTGGGAAGATATTGTAAGGGCTGAGCTTTCTGTTCTTGATTCCTTTGAAAAAACTGATATAAGTGTGGTAGAGGCATTCTTTACAGATAACTACCCTTCTGAAACAGAAATTGAAGATATTAAACTGGTGGACGAGTTCGGTCAAAATAAATACAAAGAATGGCCTGAAAAAGTTCATTCTATTGATGAACTAAAATTAAGCCTCTCAGATCATAAATCCGGCTTTACCGGTGAACTACAGGTATCACAATACGGAGGATTCCTAAATATAAAGCTGGCTGAGGGCACAGGCTTTTTTGCCAAATACAAGATGAATAACAGATGGTACCTTGCTGACCCTGATGGTTACGCTTTTTTCAGCATGGGGCCTGACTGTGTAAATATGGCTTCAGACTGCAGAGTTGACGGCATAGAGAAATGGCTGGACTATCTTCCTGATCGTAATGACCCTATCTACGCGCCCATGTACAGACAGACCTCCCATGGAAGGCCCGGAACTCTCTTTTCTTACCTGCAACTGAATTACTACAGAGTTTGGGGAGATAATTACATTCAAAATTGGGAAAAAGATATTACAGGTCGCCTTAAAGCCCTTGGCATGAATACCCTTGCCAACTGGAGTGACCGGGATCTTATTTTTAAGCAAATGATGCCTTATGTTTATATGCTTCCAAAATTTCCGGAAACAAAGATAAATATATTCAGGGATTTTCCGGATGTATTTAGTAAGGAGTACGAAATTTCTGCCGGGGAATGTGCAAAAAATTTAATCTCTCACAAAAACGATCCCTATATGATTGGATACTTTCTTAGAAATGAACCCTCCTGGGCATTTGTGGACAATCTTATTATTGCGGACGAAGTGCTCAGAAATCCTGAGCTTACAGCATCTAAAGAAAAACTATTGTTATATTTAGCAGAAAAATACCATAATAATATCTTGGAACTTAACAGTGCCTGGAATTGTGATTTTAAGAGTTTTGATGATCTAAAAATGAGTCAGATAGAAAAGGCTTCTGACTTGTCAAAAGATGCCCAAAAGGATCTTAAGGAATTTTCGCTGATTATGGTAAAAGCTTATGTGGAAATACCTTGTAAATATTGTAGAGAAGCGGATCCTAATCACATGATCCTTGGAATGCGCTGGGCTTGGATATCAGACCCGGATCTTGTAGCCGGCTGGGAAAATTTCGATGTATTTTCCATTAACTGCTATGCCATAGATCCAACTGATGCCATAAACCACGTGGCAGAGCTTGGAGTTGATCTTCCGGTTATGATTGGCGAATTTCATTTTGGTGCCCTTGATGCAGGCCCAACAGCAACAGGCCTTGAAGGAGTTAAAACTCAAAAAGACAGAGGCAAAGCTTACAGCTACTATTTAGAAAGAGTTGCATCGAATCCGTATGGTGTAGGTGCCCATTATTTTCAGTGTTATGACCAGTTTGTTCTTGGAAGATTTGATGGTGAAAACTACAATATAGGCCTATTCGACGTTTGCGGTTCGCCCTATGCTGATTTTGCCTTCCATATTAAAAAAACAGCAGCACGTATACCGGAATTATTAACGGGAAAAATTCCACCTACAGATGATATTCCCGAAACAATACCTATGATTGCATACTGATTCCCATAAATAAGAGGCTTGAGAAATTACTCTCAAGCCTCTTTAATAATCTCAATAACCCTTAGTTACAGCTGACTGTGTCTCCAATAACAAATGAATAATCCCCGGCTACCAATTGATATACCAAAACCGAAACACCATTATGAGTGGATTTTCCAAGGCAATTGATACCTTCCTTTTCCACAGCATCTTTAGCATTTGTAGGTAAATATAATGTGGCCGTTGTATTGGCGGGAACAGTACAACTATAGGATGTCATTACACCTTCGTTTGCTTCCCAACCACTTACTATGGTTCCGTATACACTATCATAGCTTCCTGTAAGATAAGTATAATCACCACCGACAGTAGGCTGAAGCACAAAACTCTGATATCCGGGATAATCCGGATTTGTTGTAATTCCCACCTGGTAACTTAACATCCAGTCTCCTACCGCACCAAAGGAATAATGGTTAAATGAATTCATAGAATTATTACCGTTAAATCCTGTCTCTTCACTAAGAGAATTCCATCTTTCCCATATGCTGGTTGCTCCCAGTGTTACAGGATAAAGCCATGAAGCATATTCGGTAGATTCAAAAAGTTTATAAGAAGTATCGTTAAGTCCGTTGGCTGAAAGAGCAGGAAGCAGATTACCTGTAGCATTAAAGCCTGTTGTCAAAGTATATGGTGTAATCTCTACTCCGTCACTGTCAGTACCACCTGCTTCGGTAATAGTTGCTTCATAATTTTCCAAAACCTTTTTTAAATTCTTAGAGCTTATAACATTATATCTTAAAGCTGTTGCATAGGATGCCTGGGTATCTACAACTTCACCCTTGGCATTTCTTGTTTTACCTGTGCTTGAATCTATAAATATTTCATTCCAGGCTTCTCTCGCCTCTTTTGCTTTTTCTTCATAATTTTGTGCAATATCTGTATCACCTACAGCCCTTGCCATCACTGCAGCATCATCCAGAACTTCTATATAAACCGCTGTTCCGAGAAGAGGTGAATCGGTACTTACTCTGGCAAGATGATCTGCCAATGTTCCGTATTCACCTGTAAGACGCTCATCTTTAACAGTTTCGTCCTTAGCATTTTTATAGGTAAAAGGTTTTGCCAACAATGTATCAACATAGGTATAAATATTCTCTTTATTATCTTCAATAATATCTTTGCGGCCTGTTTGCATATAAAGATTATATGGAACAGTTACTGCCACAGCATTCCAGGTTATACCAAAGCTCATACCCTTATGCTCAATTAAATCCTCTGTAGTAACATCATAAGCTGTTAAAGATGGAGAATATTGAGCTGACATACCATTTTCACCGGAATCTGCCCTTACACTGTCCATCCATGTTTCCATGAAATTATAGGTATCTGACACATAAGAACCTGTCAGAGCAAAAATCTGAGCGTCTCCTGTCCATCCCATTCTCTCATTTCTCTGAGGACAGTCTGTGGGAATAGAAATATAATTACTGGTAGTTGAATTGGTAATATTCTTATAAAGCTGATTAGCCAATTCATTGGAGGATTCATAAGTTCCTGTGGCATCAAGAGAGGATAAAACCTGCATTTGAACATTTTCTACAGGAAGAGCCTCATCCAGTCCTGTAATTTCGATATATCTGTATCCATGGAAAGTAAGATCCGGAGCAATAATGTTTTCTCCGTCCTTTATAGTATAAAAATCAGTAACAAGGGCTGCACGGTAGTTTTCTACCATTAACTCTCCATCAAGACCTGCTGATACATACTCATCTGTCTCGGGATACAAAACTTCGGCAAAACGAATTATAATTTCACTGCCGGTCTTTGCAAAACCGGCAGGAATTGTAATATACGGAACACCGGATACATTTTCTCCCATATCATAAATATAAGAATTTGTACCTTCATTTGTGGCACCGAGACATTCAACTGCTGCATTTGTTCTTATAACATGAATCGGATTATCTGTTCTGGTTGTAAGCTTCATGCCGGAAAACTGAGTACGCGTTTCAATAGTGGTTGCACCAGTCCAGTCAGTTTCATCAAATCCACTTTCACTCCATCCGCTGACAATTTCTTCAAGTGTAGCATCATAAGTCTCGCCCTGGAGAAAATCAGCTGCAATATATGGTCCATGAATATATGAAGACCAGCTTTCATCTGTTGTAATAATTTCATTGCTGCCATCAGCATATGTAATTTCAAGCATTGCAAGTAATGCAGGCTGTTCCCCATAATAATTGGAATTTGAAGCTTCATAGGTCATATTTCCACTCCACCATCCACCTGCAAGAACTGCGGCAATAGCATTATCTCCGTTTTGAATCATTTCTGTTACATCTATGGTATTATAGCCAAGAAGTGCATCATAGGATGAACTACCTGGATTAAACCATTCATCTGCTGCAACTTCTTCTCCGTTGATAAAGAGATTGTAGATTCCTTCTGCCGTAACATAAAGTCTGGCATTTTCTATATCACTTTTAGCATTAAATTCTTTTCTTAACATCGGAAGCGAACCATAGCTTGGGTTTGCGTATGCCACAGTACCGCCATCTACTTCTATGGTTGAACCTTTGACAGTCAATCCATTTAAGCCTTCAAAAATTGAATAGGTAGCTCCGGTATTTGCATCAAAAAGTGTTTCAGTTCCGTATTTACCACCATTTTTTATTGTAAAGTTTTCAAAAACTGCACGTTCTCCGTCATTTACTGCAAATCCTACAGAATTCAGATTAGGATAAGTATTATAACTGGAATCTGAACCTAAATCATTTACTGATATGGAAGTTGCACACTCTGTACCGTCAATCTCTACACTTATCTTACTTGCCACAACATGGACAGTGAATTCATGAGCTTTATGAATATTACCGGAATTAAACAAGGCATTTAGTTCTTCACTGTCTGTAATTGAAGCTATAGGAGTACTTTCATCTTCCCCTTCTTTATATCCGGCTCTATATGCATTTACAGCAACACCTTTTCCACTCTCCACACCGGATAAATCAAGTTCAATTCTTACGTAATTCTCAGAACTGTTTATATGATTTATATTAAAATTTTCATTCTCAAGACGATAATCATCTGCACCGATAATTAAAGAAGCTTTACTACTTCCTTCAGGAATGGTAACAGTCGTATTTATGTCATAGACACATAGGCTTTTGGCATCAACATTTATCTCGGATGCGCCAATAAACTCTGCCCCTTCAAAAGCTGACAATTCCTGACTCATAAGTCCTGTTTCAAAATTTGCCATTTCACTGGTGACAGCATTATTTCCTGTATCTGTAACAGTAACACACCGTTGATAAGCAGTTTTGGCTGTTAAAGCATCTCCTTCATATTTTATTTCATTAGAAGACTGAGACTCTACAACTCCGCTATCCCAAACAATATTTCCGCTGTAATCAGAAACTACTATCTGATAAGACTTTTGAGCGGCTCCAATAACATCAGATTCCATTTGCCATGAAAAAGATGGTGTATCATCATCCAGTCCCATAGGATTAGTTTGTCCATCCACCTTTAAGTTGGAAATATTTGCATTAGCATTTACTTCCAACAGCTTTACTTCAGCTATTTTTTCCTGATTACCTGTGGATAAATTTCCACACCCTGCAGAAACTACACTCAACACAATCATCAATAAAATCGCCACTTTTTTTCTTAACATTTTTATCCCCTTTACTTACCTAAAAAGTTTTACCTTTCATTAAAATACTAACATCATAAGTATCAGTTCAAATCTGTATGTCGTAAAAATGCAATCTGATGACGTGAAAAGAAATATTATAAACATAGAAAATCTCCCTTAAGAGACTTTGGATATTTCCATTGTCTACTTAAGGGAGATAATATCATATTCCCATTGTCTGCTTTAGGGGATTTATATCAATTACTTCTCGACTCTCTTTGATTTATTTAACCGTAACTTTAAAACTTGCCTTTTTACCTGTACCATCGTTAGATTTAATGGTTATGGTTGAAGTTCCTTTTGATAAAGGATATATATATATAACTTTTAATGAAGAAGTTGTGTTATATACCTTTACTGATGCAACTTTAGGTGAAGAACTTGAAACTATAGGGGTATCAAGCTGAGCTCCTCCGGAAATAGTAATATAAGTATATGTTGATCCGTCACCTGCGCTAAGTGGATACAACTTATAATATGCTGAAAGTACTGATAACGGATAGGATGAATTGCTACTATAATACCATTTATAACCTGTCGTTCCTTCTCCAATATACAAATAGTATGTATCTGTTTCACCTGTTCCGTCAGTTGCTGTAGCTGTTATTATTGCAACAAGACCTTCTATAGAGTATGAATTGTCGTCTACAGTAACAGTACTCGACAAATAACTGCTGTAATTGCTGTCTGATTTAATCTTCTTATTCAGAGTTATTTTTCCCGAGGATTCATTAATCTTCAAATAATTGGATTCTATTAAACTTTCAAGATACTCATTATCACTCTGATCATATGCCTCATTACCATCTGAATCTTCATAAATACCGGCCAGTTCTATTTCCCATTTAGCCTTTTGAATAGAGGCTTTTCCATAAGTTGAACCAAGTACTGCCTTTGCGGTAGCTTTCTTACCAAAAGCCAGCATACTCTGATTGTTGTTCATCTTAATATTCAGGTCTGATGCAGGAACAATAACGTTTACAGTTACTGTTGCCTTTTTATTTGAGCCATCTTGTGCTTTACAGGTAATTACAGCTTTTCCGCTTGAAACTGCTGTAACAAGTCCGTTGGAGTCAACAGTTGCTACCTTTGTATTATTACTGCTCCAGCTTGGCGTTGTAGAATTTGATACAGTAGAATTCAGCTGAATTGTATTTTCCTGTATATCCGACTGGTATGAATCTACAGTGTATAATCTTACAGATGTTAAGACACCCTTTTTATTGTATGTAACATATTTGGGTCCTGAAATACTGTCAGTAACAATAGTTTCACTTGAATCAATACCAATTACTACCGATGAAGCTTTTGATGCAACAATTTGAACAGTGAAACTAGCAGTTACGCCGCTTCCGTCAGCAGCTGTGGCTACCACAGTAGCTTCCCCTGCAGAAGCAGTTTTTGCAACTTTTAAAGCACCCGATTTGGCATTTATTGTAACTCCGCTATAAGTTGATCCCAAGGACCAGGTTACCTTTTTATTATTGGCATTGGAAGGTGAAGCAGATGCTTTATATTTACCGCTTCCACCAATTGCAACTATTGATTGTCCGCTGATTGTAAGCCCTGTAACCATTTGAGTAACGGTAACATTACATACTGCAGTCTTATTGGAGCCATCCAAAGCCTTCACTGTAATCTTTGCAGTTCCCTTACCTACTGCAGTAATTAGTCCGGAGGAAGAACCAACTGCCACCTTACTGTTACTGCTTGTCCACTGATAATTTACATCCTCAAGTTCAGTTCCGCTGGCCGCTGTTGCAGTAGCAACAATTGTTGCAGAATCATAATTGGCTGAGTCTGTATATGTAAGTTTTAATTTGTTCTTGTTAAATGCTTCAGAGGAACTGCTTAAGGTGATTTTTTTTGTTATTTCATGAGTGCTTGAAACATTAACTGTTACCGTGTCATAAATTGTTTCATCTACTGTAGAATAACATTTAACTACTACTGCTCCATCCAATCCTGACTTTGTAGTAAGCTTTCCTGCTGAATTTATTGTTGCTTTACCTGTTCCATCAGAACTGATTTCCCATGCAACCTTCTGATAAGCTGTTGCAGGTAAAACAGATGCAGATAACTGAATACTTTTACCTGCCAGTATGGAAAGAGTTGCAGGTGTTGAAAGAGTAATTGATGTAGGTGCCTTATAATCACTGATAAATGATAAGGAACTTACCTTACTAAGTACTCCTGTATTGCTTACTGTTGCAGCTTTTATAGTGATTTTTTTCTGGACATTAAGACCCAGTTCTTCAATAAGAGTGCTTACATACAGTCTTCCATCCTCTGATACATAATCACTGTATTCATATCCATTAACAACTTCACCGTCACTTATAGTTGGATTCTTACCATTTATTGAAAAAATAAGTGTACCGTTTCCGTATGCTGACTCATCTGTAAGTTCAATTGATGATGCGTATGGAATAGCGCTCTTAAACGATGTAATCTCAGTAGAAGCACCTGAACTGTAAACAGTAATTCCGGGAGCTGTAGTATCTACGGAGAACATCTTTGTTAAATCCAGAACACCTGCACCTACCTGTGAAGAAGAAGTTTTTGAAACGGATTTTTTCAAAACAGCTTCCATATCATCAGGTGATGTATAACCGCATATACTCATGTATAATGCACATGCACCGGTTACTACAGGTGTTGACATAGAGGTACCGCTCATGTAGGTATAGCTTGTTGAAGAATCATAGCAGGTTGAATAAATTGAATCCCCGGGTGCTGCTATATCAGCCCATGTACCCCAATCAGAATATGAAGACCTAAGTCCCTCAATATCAGAGGCAGCAACCGCTATTACATGATCAAAGCCTGCCGGATACTGATAATAATTTGTACTGTCATTTCCCATAGAAGCTAACAATGTGACACCTGCTTCATAGGCATCATTTATAGCTTCCTCAAGTTCTGAAGAATATCTCTTCAATCCGATACTCATATTAACCATATCAGCTTCTCTTGAGCCGTCATTTCCGGTTGCAACCTGTTCAAGGGCTGCAATAACATAGCTATATAAAATGCCATTTGTTTCATCACCGATTCTATAGGAACGAATGGTTACACCGGGAGCCACACCTGCACCACCGGCTGAATTGTTAAGTTTAGCGCCGATTATACCGGCTACATGAGTTCCATGACCAACATAATCAGTTGTATCTGTTGGTCCATCTGTGTAATCCACTCTTGTAACATTTAATTCTTCGTGGTCAATTACGCCAGAATCCAGTACAGCTACA
>JAILBM010000238.1 GCA_024680925.1 Butyrivibrio sp. | reverse complement strand
CAAACAGGAATTGATATTGATTTTTATCTTCCTGAAGAAAACTGTGCCATTCAGGTTGCATATAACTTAGAAACATCAGAAGATAGAGAAACAAAAAGTCTCTTGTCTTTTGCGACAAAAACTGAAGGAGTAAAGCGTCTTATTATTGTAACCAATGAAGAAGAGCGTACAATTACAAAAGATGATCTGACAATTGATGTGATACCTGTTTATAAATTTATAATGGAGACAGCTATCTGGTGAAAAGTAATCAGAGTATTATTTTTGATTACAGTTATTCAAGTTGCTACCAGCCTTGTACAGTAGCCCTGAGCTTTCTACTGTACGCAGCAGGTAAACAGCAACTCATCCTACAAGTACCCAAAACAAGGCGTTTAAGGCAGTGAGAAAGTTCTCAAAGAGATGAGAATATTTGCTGTTGCAGTTTTCAAAACCCCAGGTTTTACCTGGGGGTATGTTATAAAACTATGGTTTAGATGGTTTGAAAAATACTATATATTTGTTATTAAATCAGTAACAGAGCAATCTACAAAGAATGATATTAATAATTATTTAATACGTAGGCAAGTAATATTGAAATTCGAAAGCAGATCGGTACAATTGTACCGGTCTATTTTTTGCAAAAAGGTACTATATAATTTTATATCCATGAATGATAGAGTTGATTTAAAGAACAAAGAAAACTTATGGAAGGAGAGATTAGTATTATGAATAAAAATATAAGAGTAATTTTGATTGGAGAGTTGATATTATTTATTTCTATATTTTTAGTAAATATTATTTTGGGAAGCTGGGGGATATCAGCAGTTTTATGGTTTTTCGATTTGCCATCGCTTCTGATGATTTTGATGGTTCTGATTCCGGGACTTCTTATTATGGGGGAGTGGAAGGACTTTATAAAAGCATTCTCTGTTGGGATAAAAAAATACAGCCTTTTGGAACTTAAAAATATAATCGGTGCAGTGGATGCGGCTCAGAAACTTACCATATACGGAGCTCTTTTTGCGATTATCATTTCCGGAGTTCTTTTACTTGGAAGGCTGAATGATCCATCCACTATAGGACCTAATTTGGCAGTGTGTTTTCTTGCCGGCTTTTATGCGGTTATCTTTGAATTTTTCCTTCTCCCTTTAAGACTTAATGCTGAGCGGAAGATGAATGAAGAAATGGATTTAGGCGATGAATGAACTTCAGATTACAAAAGAACAGTACCTTAGAATAGCTCAAACATTTGGGCTTACAAAACGTGAGCTTGAGCTGGGGTATCTAAAGGTGGCTGGTTTTTCTAATCGAAGAATTGCATATATGCTTGGTATTTCGGAGCAGACAGTCAAAAATCACTTTACGCACATTTATGAAAAGGCATGGGTCCCCGGACGAAAAGAATTTATTGAATTATTCTTCATTTGAGATGTACGTCTATTTGAACCGGGATGCAGACAAGCTGCGATCAAGGTCTCTCAAAGCTTTCATTCTTGCGAAGGCACTTTGGAAGCAAGAGAGCTTATAGAAGGAATTGTGGGCATTAAAAATGTGGAATGAGAAACTACAACTCTACTTTCCGTAGGTGGTGTATTACGATTAACTGATCCATAATTTTTGAGTGGAGGTAAAAATCTTATGACCCAATATGTTACAGGAACAGTTATTAAGGAACTACGGGAAAACAAATATGCTCTGGAGGAAAACTGGTTTGTTTTACTATGGTCTAAGTCTCAGGATTAAATGAATATGATAAGGCTGAGCTATCTGAAAAGCTCAGCCTTTATTCGCTTATTCAACAAATTGTCCGTAGAAGAGGAGTGCCGGATGTCAGCATAGGAGCGCCTTTAGTTGCATCAGGAACTTCGTTCTCTGTTTCCTTAGGAACGACACATAATGTTGTGATTTCTTCCGCCTCATCAATAGATTCGTATGCCATGTTTAAATGATAGCATAGTTACATTTTTGAAAAATTATTTTAAAAATTTATGCCATTCTTTTCTGCAGGTTGAAACAACAACTGAAAAAAGAGAAATAGCAGATTTAGATAGGAATGACATTATTGAAAGTGGTTTCCGGTGTTGAACATTCTGCTTATAATTAAGGTATTACGTTATAGCATACATTCGTTTGACATTAAAGCTCCTATATAGTAGTATTAAAAACTACTATATAGGAGCTTATTTTTATGAAAACAAATGGTGGCTTTTTAATAACAAAAGTAAAACAGCTGAATGATCGTATTTTTGAAAAAATCCTTGCCAAAAAGAATGTCGATGCAT
>JAILBM010000236.1 GCA_024680925.1 Butyrivibrio sp. | reverse complement strand
AGAATTGTCTGTGATACCTTCTTGAACTTCTGGAATCTTAATTCGTTAAGGATAAGTGCCAGGATGATTGGCATTGGGAATCCAACGAGAAGATCCGCTACGTTAAATACAATTGAGTTTCTAAGTGCTCTTATAAAATCAGCATCCTTAAAAATCTTTTGGAATGTTTCAAAACCAACCCATTCACTACCTGCATAACCCTTAGCCGGCTTATAGTTCATAAATGCCATACGCAGTCCCGGATATGCACCGTAGCTGAATACTATTACTAATAACAATGGAATAAGTAGCAGCAGATATAGCTGCCAGTCTCTTTTAAATGCGTTTTTCCAGCTGGTATTTGTAACCACCTGTACGCCATTAGACCCTTTTTTCATAAATAGAATCTTCCTGCCTCCCTAAATATATTGTTTTTCATACCGACAAATAATTGACCGCCCCACGCTTAGGTATTTTGACTAAATATTTATATATTTTCCGTCTAACCTATGTCATTTTGTCTAATAAAAATACTAGTGTAATTGCGATGTATAATCTATTCATTTACGCAAAAATGCTTTGCATAAATGACCATTTAAAGCAAACTTTTTTCGCCATTTTGCCATTTTTTACATTTTCCAAATCCATTTTTTGGCAATTTTGCGAAAAAGCTCATTACGTAATTTTCGTAATGAGCTTTTATTAATTAATTTGCTTTAATTTTCTTTATTTGATTCCTGTAAATTCTGTGCCTGCATCCATCCGGTATATTCTAATATAGAAGCATTATCCACCTGAGCCATCTTATGCCTCCAGTCACTGGGCTGTGTTCCCATTATTTCGGAGAAATGTCTGTTATAGCTTGAAACGGATCTAAAGCCCACACGTTCTGAAATAGAAAGAATAGAATCCTCAGTAGTTCTAAGCAAAATGCAGGATTGAAGTATTCTTGTGGTATTCAAATAGTTCAAAGGGCTTGTATTCATTATCTCATGAAACAATCGTCTAAAGTGTGTCTGGCTTAAATGACACATATCTGCCAGATCTTCCATAGGAAAATTCTGCATATAATTTTCTTTTATAAAATCCAGTGCCGGCGATATTACCAGTGCGTTATCCGCAGCCTCTTTTTCATCACTATTCTTACCAAGATTCTCAGCTGCATATATGCGCATCATTTTCATAAACAATGCAAGAAATAAGCCCTTTACAGTAAGCTGATAATTCATTCCTTTGCGATCTATTTCTTCTATTATAGTCTTTACAAGATAATGAATATCAGAATACTGTTCTTTACTTAATATACAGCGAATATTCTGCATCATATCCACAAATATATCTGAATTTGGAAAAGAATCGGCATAATAGCCTTTTAAAATCTCATCAGGCTGTACGTATAAATAAGACCATAAGCTTGCTGTACCCTTTGCACTATAGGTTGTATGTGGCACATTCCTTGAAATAAAGGTAACATCACCCTCTTTAAACGGATTGGCTTTTCCGTCAAATTCCATATAACCGCTATCTGAATGGCATAATCCTATTTCAAGGCAGTTATGAAAGTGAAGTTTCCCTGACTTCACATCTGAAATATGCCATCTGTCTCCTGTAAGCAGCAAAACAGGAAATGTCACAGGCAACTCATAGTTTCTATATTCTATTACAGTTTTCTTCGGTTTAGACATATAAATCCCCAATCTTTTTAAGCTGTTTTCGTAACCAGGTTATATTTTAACACAAATAGTCGGAATTGCACAGTTTTTGATTTTAGTTGCATAGACATTACAACCATAATCAAATTATAATTTTGCGTAAGTAAAATAATAAAATGTATTACTCTGTTGTGCAATGTGCATAAAACAAGAAATTATTTTAATAGGAGATATCCGATGACCAAATTAGAATTTGATAAGAAACAAATTGAAGAAGTAATTGATAAAGTCGTAGAGCGCACAATGCGCATGGATATGACTTGGGACTGGCCTTGTGGCGTTGCTTATTATGGCATCTGCGAAGCTTATGAAGCTACAGGAAATGAAAAATATTTAAAGCTTTTAAAAGACAGAGTTGATGAATATATAGATTTGGGACTTCCTGCATGGACAGTTAATACTTGTGCCATGGGTCATTGCATGCTTACATTATACGAGCACACAAAAGATGAACAGTATCTTGATATTGCTAAGAGCAAAATCGATTACATTGAGAATGAAGCTCTTAGATTTGGCGACAATGTATTACAACATACTGTTTCTGTTAATAATGATTTTCCTGAACAGTGCTGGGCTGACACCTTATTCATGGCAGCATTCTTCCTTCTTAGAGCAGGTGTACTTTTAAAGGATGAAAAGCTTGTGGATGATGCTCTTAATCAGTACTATTGGCATGTTAAATATTTACAGGATAGTTCAACAGGTCTTTTTTATCATGGATACAACAACATTACCGGTGATCACATGTCAGGTTTCTATTGGGGAAGAGCCAATGCATGGGCTGCATATACAATGTCTATGGTAGGTAAAGTTCTTCCGGAATGTTATTTATATCCTAAATTCCTTGATATTGTCGGTTCATTAAATGAACAGCTTGCTTCTATTAAACTTCTCCAGACAGAAAACGGATTATGGAGAACAATATTAGATGATAAAGATTCTTATGAAGAAATATCAGCATCCTGCGGAATTGCAGCTGCTATGATCAATAAAGGAAATCCTCTTCACATTAAATATCTTAACAAAGCAACAAAAGGTATTTTAGAAAACATTTCCGAAGACGGTCGTGTACTTAATGTATCTGGCGGTACTGCTGTTATGAAAGATCGCGATGGATATAGAAATATTTCCCGTGATTGGATTCAGGGATGGGGACAGGGTCTTGCTCTCGCTTACCTCTCTGGTCTTTTAAACTATGAAAATAATAGAAGCGATGGGGCTTTATAAAAAAAATCAGACACTTATCTGGGGGAAAGTGCGGAATCGAGGACATAATGAATTCAGATGTGAAACAGCATAAGGGTGGTTTTACACTACCGGGGGAATCAGGATATGAAAAACTTACTCTCGAGCTGGCTGAAAAATGGGGAGCAGATGTAATACGAGACAGTGATGGCACTGTTTTATCTGACGAAATTCTCAATGCAGGATATGGTATCTATTCTACTATATGCATAATTAGAGATCATAATGAATGGGCTAAGGAAAATATGGACAAGCTTCAGCAATCTTTTTTGATGACTTCACCAAAGATTGCTACTGATACATTTCTTACCTTCCATCTGCTTGATGATTTTTTCGATCAGCAATTTAAAATTAATGATACTAAAGAATCTATTAAATATTGGCAGGTTATAGACAGAACCACCGGTCATGAAGTAAGCCCAAGATTTTGGACCTATGAAAATGAATCAGGAAATGTAACTATACAAAATATAATTCCTTTTCATCATTATACTGTTAGCTTTATGGCTTATAGAATTTGGGAAGAAATCTCAATGTATAACCATACTACCAACAATTGGGATAAGGAACACTTAATGCCAATTGATCCGATACATCCGGATACACAAGCCTATATGATCGACTGGCTTGAAAACTGGTGTGTTTCACATCCGGCTACAACTGTAGTCAGATTTACATCCATGTTTTACAATTTTGTATGGATTTGGGGATCACAGGAATCAAATAGAAATCTTTTTTCCGATTGGGGATCTTATGATTTCACAGTAAGTCCTCAAATGCTAGATAAATTTGCAGAGAAATATGGTTATAAACTTACTGCTGAAGATTTTGTTAACAAAGGAAATCTTCACGTAACACATATGCCACCTGCAAAAACACAGCTTGATTACATGAATTTTGTAAATGAATTTGTTGTATCTTTTGGCAAAAAGCTTGTAGATATAGTACATAACCACGGTAAAAAGGCTTATGTATTTTATGATGACAGCTGGATTGGTGTTGAGCCTTACAGTAAGAGATTTAAAGACTTCAACTTTGACGGACTTATCAAATGTGTATTTTCAGGTTATGAAGCACGTTTATGTGCTGGTGTTGATGTTCCAACACATGAGCTTAGACTTCACCCTTATTTATTCCCGGTAGGTCTTGGCGGTCTTCCAACCTTTGCTGAGGGCGGTAATCCAACTAGAGATGCTGCAGAATACTGGATTCATATCAGAAGAGCTTTATTAAGAGTAAAAATAGACAGATTAGGACTTGGTGGTTATTTACATCTCGTTCAGGACTATCCTGATTTTGTTGATTATATCGCAAAAATCATGGATGAATTCAGAGAAATCAAGGCTCTTCATGAAAATGGCGGACCTGAAGTACTTCCTATAAAAATTGCTGTACTTCATGCCTGGGGATCTCTTCGTTCATGGACATTAAGCGGACATTTCCATGAAACTTACATGAATGATCTTATTCATATAAATGAAGCTTTATCAGGACTTCCTGTTGATGTTAACTTTATCAGCTTTGATGATTTAAAAAATCAGGATTTGAAAGATTACAATATAATTATAAATGCCGGAGCTGAAGGCACAGCCTGGAGTGGTGGATCTCTTTGGGATCAGCCTTCTATTGAAGAAAAACTTACAAGTTGGGTATATAATGGCGGAACATTTATTGGTGTAAATATGCCATCTGCAACACGTAATTCAGATTCTATATTCAAAATGGCAAATGTATTAGGTGTTGATGCTGATGATGTAGCAAAAGTATGCCATGGAAAATGGTCATTTGAAGTAAATCCTATAGAAGGACTTATGCCGAAGGATTCTTATATACCTAAGAGAGCAAATGTTCATCTTACAGATGGTAAAGCACGAGTTCTTGCTGCTGATGGAAATGTTCCTACATTTACAATTAACAATTTTGGACAGGGACATGGTGTATATCTTTCTACATTTGATACTAACCCTATAAATAATAGAATGTTATTTAACATTTTATTATATGTTTCAGGACAAAGCCTTACACAAAACTATATCGCAGATAATGCTTTAGTAGAATGTGCATATTATCCTGAAGATAAAAAGCTTATAGTAATTAACAATTCATCATCACAACAGTCAGCAAAGGTTCCTACACCAAATGGTGAATTGGTATTTGAAAATATTAAACCGTATGACACTATTATTAATCAACTTTGATTAATTGTAGTTTCTCATAACTCCTCCTTGCCAGAGGTTTTACTACCTATTCAAAAAGAAAAAGATCGTCGAAATCCCTCCCACAATTGATTTCAACGATCTTTTCTTTTTTTGAATATTAACTACTTAATAACATTACTTTTATAAAAATTGGCTACTATCTAATAACATTACTTTTATAAGAATTAACTTCTATCTAATAACATTACTTTTATAAAAATTAACTTCTATACTAATAACATTACTTTTATAAAATCAACTACTTCTTAATAATATTAAATAGAATCTTTAATCATAGAAATAATATTTTATATTTATTTATCAAAATCCT
>JAILBM010000235.1 GCA_024680925.1 Butyrivibrio sp. | reverse complement strand
ATAAGGAACTTATTCTGTTCTCGAATCATTTTGGCATTTGGTTCAAGTACACTCCAGATATTCCAGGCCTCGACTTCATTATCTACCTTGCCTTCTGCATACTTTTTTGCATTATCCTGGTTAAAATGAGCAAGTTCTACTGCTATCTCTGAAAAAGGCTTGTCCTTAAAATTCAGACTATCGTAATTGATCCAGTTATCTTTGTAAAGAGCATAGATTCCCATAGACTCTATTTTCTCGATAATATTTGCACGACTTTCCTCTGAAATCCAATCGCACTCCTGCATCATATCGATATAGGACTCCCTGAGGCTGTTAAACAGGTCTATGATTTCTTCTTTGGCTGTGCTTGCATCATTTCTTACAAGGTATGCCTTATCACGTGCATCTCTAAGGTTTTGATCCATGAAATATTTGGTTACATCAAAATCATCATAGGTACTTGAAATGCCGCTTTTGGCATTATCGGTCTGAATCATCAGTTCAACAGCTTTTTTATCACACATATAATCTGAGGTCAGAAGATATTTGGAGATCAGATAATGCTTAAAAAGTTCAAGGTTCTCTTCATTGTACACATCTCCAAGGAGTTTAATGTACTCTTCGTTCTCGTATAAGAGCTGTTCGGCCTTGCCATAACCTCTGCTTTCGAGAAGTCCTTCTATAGGAAAGTCCTTCATCCATTCCTGCACCTTGGATTTTTCTGCAAATAAGAATTCCTGATTTTCAGGACCCCTTAAAAGAAGTTCTGAAAGTGAATAAAGCCCGGCTGAAAGCTTTGTCTCCATTGCCAAAAAGTCTTCGGCTATCTTTGTTGCTTCCTCTGTTGTATATCCAATACCCTCAAGGTCATAGACAATTTCTTCTGTGGCAGCTTTCTTTATTTTTGCACCGTTTTCAGTTTCTTCAGTGTATTCGTTAGAATCTTCGATAAGCAGATCCATATAACCTATAAAGCTCAGATATGTGCAATAAATGTCTGAACCATCGGGATTTAGATAATAATGGATATTTATTGGCATCGGAACATCTCTGCTGCGATCTTCATCTGTAATAAATTCAGACATCTCCTTCAGGGAGCTTATAGAATCAATATCTTCCACAACAGCTCTTAAGGGTTCTGTTCCCAGTTTATTTCTCTCATCCCAGTCTACAAATGCATTATAGTAATCACGAATAAGCTCAGTCTCATATACATCAGACTCATCCTCATTCTCAATAATATCCAGAATTTGTTCTTTGATTTCTAATTCAGAATCAGTTTCCTCTTCTTCCAGATCGCCTCCGGCCATGATCCAGTCATAGTTACTGTAAAGATAAAAATCATCCTTCGCTGATGTTTCCATGCCTTCAGTCACGTTTTCCATAAGTCTTGTATCTGCCCATGGATATCCGCCTGCAGGATTGCCAGATGCCTGTATAATTTCATCTGCTTCGGATGACTCGGTTGTAGTTTCATTTGTTGTATCGTCAGTTTCGATTGTAGTCTCTGCCGTAGATGCTTCAGTAATAGCTTCTGCTCCGTCTTTCTGCAATGCACTTGAGCCACAACCTGCAAGCATAGAAGCAGTAAGCACCATTGCTCCTGCACTATAAGAAAAGTTCTTCTTCATAATAATTCCCCCTCATAAAAACTTTTAATTTTATATCGTACATATTTCTTATACGATTCGTTTTTATGAGAGGGATTAAATTTTAAAAATAAGTTCAAAATATTCAATATTTTATATAATTTTATGGATTACAGCACCCTGCAGGAGAATACCCTTTTTCAATGGCCTCTTGCCTTGTACAATCAAGCTCGACCTTATTGTGATCACTTATCTTTGCGGCATTTTCACAATCAGTTGTATGAAACCGCATGCTGTTACTGTTGGCAATATAGGTTGTCCCTTCTGATACCGAAGCCTCATTTGCAGAAATGTTTCTTTCCACAATTGAATCAGTTCCTGTAAATTCCGGTCCTGAGCTTTCTCCAGTGGCATAATCAATAGTTACGTTCTTTTGAATGTTATAGAAATATTTACACATCTTAAAAGTTGCGCCATGATCTTCCACACTTTCAGCTTCAAGAAGCATACCTCTGGCCATGAGTTCGTTTCCCACAAAAACAGGTGTTCCTCTGTACAGAATATGCATTTCGGGATTTGCCTCGGCATATTCAATCATTGGTATCTCAAAGCTATCGAGCATTGCCAGATTAAAGGTGCGAGTTCCTGTTATCAGATTCCTTTTTTCCTCATTTAGACCACTTGCCGCATAACACAAAATATGGCAGCGGTTTTGCAAATAGGGCGAATCACTTTC
>JAILBM010000158.1 GCA_024680925.1 Butyrivibrio sp. | reverse complement strand
TCAAAATATTTATAGAATAATCCCAAAAGGGAGGGTGATTTATATGTCTGTACACGTTATTGATGAAGCTAATCGTTGTTTGCAATGTCCAAATCCAAGATGTAGGGAAAACGGCTGTCCTATACATACCAACATTCCTATGATGATTAAGCTTTTTAAAGAGAACAAGATGATGGAGGCTGCAGAGATGCTTTTTGCCAACAATCCGCTGTCCATGATCTGTTCACTTGTTTGTAATCATGAAAATCAATGCGAAGGAAACTGTGTTCGCGGATTAAAGGGCGAGCCTATACATATTTCCTCCATAGAAAATTATATTTCTGATTCCTGTTTTGAAAGACTTGAGCTAAAGCCTGCTCCTTCAAACGGAATGAAGGCTGCGGTTATAGGTGCCGGACCTGCCGGAATAACCATTGCCATAATCCTTGCACTTAAGGGTTATTCAATTACGGTTTTTGAAACCCATGACAAAATCGGCGGTATCTTAAGATATGGTATCCCTGAGTTCCGTCTTCCAAAGTCCATACTGGACAGATATTACAAAAAAATGAGAGAGCTTGGAATTAAGTTCAGACCTAATTTCTCAATAGGTGGATCTACTAATATTCAGGATCTTTTTAATGATGGTTATAAGAGCGTATTCATTGGAACCGGTGCCTGGAGACCAAGAAAACTTGGCATTCCCGGTGAAACCTTTGGTAATGTATTCTATGCCATCAATTACTTAAATAACCCTGATGTTTATGATCTTGGTGACAGCGTTGCCATTATAGGAGCAGGAAATGCTGCCATGGATGTGGCGAGAACAGCGATTCGTCATGGCTCTAAGGATGTTACCGTATATGTAAGAGGCGAAGAGGTTTCTGCTTCTAAGGCTGAATTTGAGTATGCACAGGTTGACGGTGTTAAATTCGAATACAAGAAATCAATTGTAAGAATCGAAGATGACGGTCCTGTATTTAAAGAAGATGATGGTGAAAAGCTTATCCCTGCAGACAGCATTATAATTGCCATCTCACAGGTTCCTCAGGACAGGATCATTAGTAAGGAAAAAGGCCTTCAGTTAAATGAAAAAGGTAACCTTGCAACTAACGACATGGGTGAGACCTCTCTTCCCGGAGTATTTGCATCAGGTGATGTTGTAACAGGTGCCAAAACCGTTGTTGCTGCTGTTGCTGTATCCAAGCAGATTGCAGAGGATATGGATAAGTATATGCAGGAAAATAGGTAAATACTTGAAATTATATTTAAAATAAGCTTTTATGAAAAAATTTCTGAAACATTTAATAGCAGAATATAGAAAAGCTATGAAAAATGGTATTTCCGTTTTTCATAGCTTTTTATTTTATATTTTAATATGTTATTGTACCTTTTTTTATTCTGTTCATATGTATGATTTCAAAGATAGCATCCAGTATAAAAAAGGTTCCGCAGCTTATGGTATACCATGTAAGTCCCACATCCGGACTAACCATAAGATATCCGCCAAAAATAAAGGTAAGTACCGCTTCAAAAATGTATCTGGCTCTGCAAAGCTTATCACTTGCGGCTTTAAATCTTATGGCATACTGATAGGAATTGGCCAAAAAGAATATACCAAACAAAATACTTGAAAGTATAAACAAGGCACTGTCCTTTACAATTATTATGGCATAGGAAACTATAAGTGTTATGCTTATGGTTACTCTGGTCTTTTCTTTATTAAGGTCCCATTTACATTTTCTAAGGAAATGAATAGTTCTTGAAACCTGAGCAACCAATAGAATAAATATAATAAAAGCAAAAACACTTTCTATCAGATTTTCAGGTATAAGAAAACATAATATACCTCCGACGATTCCCAAAACTATTCTCAAAAGACTCTTTCTGTCTTTATTATCTTCTATTGCCTTTACTGCAGGAATACTTTTTATATCTTCTACAACATTGTCTTTAACACTTTTTAATGGATTAAGGCCCTCGGGATTATCACCAATTATTGTCATTATCAGATTTTCAAAGGCCTTAGGACCTTCTTTCATAAAGTCCTCTATTGTCACCGCACCGTTTTGTCCCATGGTGTCAAAAATAGAATTTACAAATGCCTGTCTTTCATGAAGATCGTCCATTTTTTCAATAAATTTATCAAATATCTTATTGATCTGATCACTTATGGAATCATGGCTCCCGGTTGTTTCAAGTCCATTTTCATCAACCTGCCAGGTAAGGATACTGTGCTGCATCATCTGAAGGCCGGTACTTTTTACTATATAGCTCTGACTGATCTCGGGCTTGAATATTTCTCCTACAATACAATATTCCGGGGTTATTCTGATGCACTTTGAATCTATTCTCTTAATAAGTCCCGTATCAAGTACATCACTGCAAAAGCCAGGTCCGTCATTAAGATATACATTTTTTACCTTTAAAAGCTCGCTATCCTTTAGGTAAGATGCTGCGTACAGTGCCAGATTGGCACCCTTGGAATGGCCTACAATGTAATAACTTTTATTACCCTTAAGTTTCTCTGTGGCATACTGCCTCGCCATCTCCTGAGCCGGAACCTTACAATAGCTGAGCATGAAATCCTCTTTCCAGCCAACTATTGTATCATCTGTACCTCTAAAGGTAATAACCGCCTCTTTATCATTTATATGAAATGTCAGTGCAGCAAACTGCTTATTTTCCTTGATGCTTGTATCATCAACATAATCCGATATAACTATATTTCCAAAACGTCTGGACTTTGCACACAGCTCAAAAAGCTTTATATTATCACTATCTTTTGTTATGAACTTGAAGGTTGCATTTGTACCTGTTATTTCAAAGGCTTTGCCAAGGGTCAGCTCATTTCCTTGCGTATAAACATTTTCAAGACTAAGATAGCTTAAATGAGCAAATACCAGATTATCTATAATATTAAAAGGTCTTTCTTCAAAGGTTATATCGCCACGCCATTTTACGTAATCAATTATATTTGCCATTGGCGTCCTCCAATTTAATCCGAATTCACGAAAACCCTGTTACGTCCACATTCTTTTGCCATATACAGACCTTCGTCTGCACGCTTAACAAAGGCTTCCAGAGTATCACCATTTTTTAATTGGGTGACTCCAAAACTCATAGTAACATGCTTAACTGTTACAAAGCAATTCATATCAATCTGTTCCCTAAGACTTTCCGCAAATTCTATAGCCTTATGTAATCCCGTTTCAGGAAGCACATAAATAAATTCTTCACCTCCCCATCGACCAAAGACATGCTGAGGCTGAAGATTATCTCTTATAATATCCACCACTGCCTTTAATACCATGTCACCCACGTCATGTCCATAAGTATCATTTACATGTTTAAAATGGTCTATATCCATAAAAATAAGCGATGCCGGTGTGGAATCTTCTTTACTGGAAGCAATAGTCTCATTTATTTTATGCTCCAGCTCCCATCTGTTATAAATCTTGGTAAGCTGGTCGGTATAGGCAATTTTTCCAAGATCCTTATTAATTGCATCAAGCTCAATTGATGTTCTTTCAAGGAAATTGAGGATTCTGTCCACAAAGGGAATATAATCCCTGTCATCCTCAACTGATTCAGTATCATCAAGTAAATTAATACAAGGTCTTATAACATCAGGTGTATAAGGATCTTCAGTAAGTCCTACAGCTACAAGAGCACTGTTAAGTGCCCCTCCGTCTCCCGTAAGAGCTATAAAAAGCTCTGCATAGCCATAGGCTATAGCTGCCTCCGGAGCATATTCAAGATAGGCATCGGTTTCCCTCGCTGCCATATCCTTTAAAAATCTTACTCTGTTACCGCACTCAAACAAAAGTACCGCTTCCGGATTAAACTCCCTGATTCCCTTTATTGATTTATTGATTATATGAAAAAGATTGTCTGCATTACCGTAGGATAATCTAAAGGTCTCCCCTTTTAATACATCTGAAGTAAAATGAATTGAACCATCCTCACCATAGGCAGCGGGGACACGGGCAACTATACACTCTTTTCTGTGAAACACCAAAGGAAATTCGCATACATTGTGCACGAAATACTTATTGGGTTTAACACTTAAATACTTGGAATACACTTCTGTTGCAGGCTTATGATCAATTGTAGTGATAATATTGTCGCCTTCTGTTCCGGTAACCATCATCTCTACTCCGATTTCTTTAAACCCAAGACAATTATCCATATAAAAATGTAAATTTTCTCCGGCAAAAATTATTGCCACAATTCCATTGGCATTAGCTCTTTTGCCATAGACTTTGGCAGTATTAAGGTCTCTTATGCTTCTGCCTGCCTTGGCCCCAAACATTGGCATGCTGTGATGTCTGAATTCATAGGTAAAGGCATGGATAGCTGCACTGCTACAGGAATAACAAACCTGCATACACCTGGCATCAGGAATATCCTGCAGCTGTTCATTTACAATACGTCCGGCCACAAATCCTGTTGCATCCTTCATATCAAAATCAAGTTCGTAAAGTCTGGTAGTCTTAAAATATACAGCATTTAATTCAATCGGATTATCCTTTATATCATATTCCGCATCAGCTATGTTGGCACAGGTTATACCGATAAGACAGGCTTTATCGCAGTTCCAGTTAATATAATCAACTATTTTTTCTTCCTCGGCATCAATCCTGGGATTATATAGCTGCAAAAGGACTCCGCTTGAATTATTATAAAGATCACTCTGTACTATTTCAGATATGATTTTTTCAAGATCATTGAAGGTATAGAAAGAATACTTTTTCTGTATCATATTGCCTCCGCAATGATAACAAATTTACTGTATATTGTTATTATGCATTATTATTTACTCCTGCGCCACATAATTTTATCTATATAGAATTTTTAGTTTATGTTAATAACTATGTCCTGTAAACGCAAAGAAAGATAGCAGTTCCAGTTTACTGCTATCTTCCTTTACGCTAACTATTTATGAAAGGAGGAAATGGGTTTACTACTCAAAATACTTAAACATCATTTCAATAACTGTCACATCTATAATTTGTTGTTATATATACAGTTTAGCACTATATATAGTGTCATAAAGAAATGTTATATAAAATAAGTATAAAAAAACAATAAACCGTTTTTTCCATTTTTATAAATAGTAAAATTTGTAATTCAGCTCCAAGATCAAATGTACTTATTATCTGATCTTTATGGTAGCTCTTGGCTTTGAAGTGCTTACTGCCTTAGTCTTCTGCCACCAGGTAGTGTTTGGCGCATAAGTGCGGTAGTCACTGTCCTCTTCTTCTCTTCTTACTCCTGAGGTATATAATCCATAAGATAATCCCTCGTTTGCTGCAAGCTCGTTTGTTAATTGAATTTCTTTAATACTCATATTTTTCCCCTCATAAAAATATTTTATATTATTGAATAAAAAAAACACCCGAAAGGGGCGTCTTTTTTAAATCCACACTCACTGAGTGCAGAAACCTCCATCCCCCTCATTTGTGGAAATCTCTGCAAGCAAATGTGAAATACTTTTTTTATTATACATAATTTTTTCTGAAATACTAATGAAAAAACTTACCTATTCGTTTAAAAATCTGTTGTTTTGTATTGCGAATATTTATT
>JAILBM010000143.1 GCA_024680925.1 Butyrivibrio sp. | reverse complement strand
TATAGCATGTTCCGTATTGCAGCTTTAAATAAAAAGCAGGTGGTAACAAGACTTGATGCTGTTATTGCATCAACTGTTGTTGCGCTTGGTTTTACAATTGGAGAGGATATTTTATATTCACTTGATGGCGGACTTGTAACTTTGATTAGAGTTTTTCTGCCATGTCATTTACTTTTCGGGGCAGTAATGGGTTATTATTATGGAAAGGCCAAAACTACCAACAAATGGACATTTCACGTTTTGTCTCTTGCAGGCCCCATATTACTTCATACCATATTTGATGGAATCCCATTCGCACTTTCAATAATATTTGACAGGCTTGACTATGCAAGTACGTCTGAATCTGTTGCCAATATGGATTCAGTATATCTTGGTATTATCATTTGCACTTTGGGTATACTTACAACATATATAGTATTTTTTGTACTCGTTATCATGACTTTCAGGCAGATATCTAAGTGCAGCAAAAATAACCAGTTAAATGAAGCAATTAATATAGATTATAAGTTAATGCTCCTTAAAAAGATGGTCAATTAATTAATCGTATAAAAGAAATAAAAAGGACTGAGAATCGGTCCTTTTTTCGTGTATAATATATCTGTATAGTGATAACATAAAATTATTGTCTTTGCATAAGTGACAACAATACCAGGGTTAAACCCTTGATTTTAAGCACTTATATCCAAATTGCAGTAATATTAATGACAGTAAAACGGATATTTTTAGTGGTAACTAATAATATCGTATATGTGACCACGAGATTATAATGGCTTGTTATAGACACATCCCTGCGAGAATGCAAACAGGTAAGGAGGTATATATGCGCTACATCTGCCAGATCTGCGGATATGTCTATGATGAAGACAAAGAGAAAATTCCGTTTGACCAGCTGCCTGATGATTGGAAATGTCCACTATGTGGAGCCCCAAAATCAGAATTTAAGCCGGAAGCACCTAAAAAGGAGACCGGCCCTGTTACTGTAAACACAGAAGATGCTGATCTTAAAAAACTTTCTGCTGGTCAGCTTGCCTGTGTATGTTCTAACCTTGCAAGAGGCTGTGAAAAACAATACAAGCAGGAAGAATCCAGACTTTTTACAGAGCTAGCCCAATATTTTACCAGAATAACTCCAGCTGTTAATGATGCGACAGTTGAAAATATATCAAAGCTACTACAAGAGGATATAGATAATTATCCTGATGTTAGAGCTGTTGCTGATCAAAATAGCGACAGGGGCGCTGCAAGAATATGTGTATGGGGCGAAAAGGTTACCAGAATGCTCTCATCTTTAGTAAACAGATATCTGAATGAGGGTGAGGAAATGCTGGCAAATACCGATATATGGATATGTACAGTATGTGGTTTTGTATATATAGGAGATCAGCCTCCGGAAGTATGTCCTGTATGCAAGGTACCTCCATTTAAATTTGAAAAAATAGAAGGGAGGGCATAAGGATGGAATTTAAAGCTTATAGGAACTTAAGACTTTGTACCAAAGATTGTCTGTGTCTTTATGTCTGCCCATATGGAGCAACAGATACAGAAGATAGCATTATTGATATAAATAAATGTGTTGGCTGCGGAGTATGTGCCAAAGCTTGCCCAAGTGGGGCCATAAGCCTTGTGCCGGTAGAACTTCCTGTACAGCAGCCAAAGGCTGACGAAGTCAAAGCTGTACTTAATAAGCTCACTCAGAGTAAGTCAGATGGCGAAGTAATGGCAAGGCAGATAGCTGATCAGACAGATCAAAATGGGCTTAAGAGACTGATGGATGCAATTGCAAGATCCGAGAGGCTTATAGCGGAAGACATTGAAAGAGAGGCAGGCTTTATGCTTCCGCAGAGCGGGAATTCACATGAGTTATTAGAGGTGCTTATAGATAATCCTCCTACATCTGATTTCCCAATAGATGTGGCTCAAAAGCTACTTGAACTAGTACCAAACAATGAAAAAGATTCAATAAAAGGAAAAGGAGACAAGACTATGACAAAGTGGAGATGTACAGTTTGTGGTTACATTCA
>JAILBM010000028.1 GCA_024680925.1 Butyrivibrio sp. | reverse complement strand
AAGGAAAAAATATGGCAGGATACATAATTATTGCACTCATATATATGATATATTTGTGGCTTTCAAAATGTACTATAATTGCATGGATACTAGGAATTATAAGCTTTTGTGGATATTATATAATCAAGAATAAATATTTTTTCGAAGCAAATAAAATCACCAGATTTTTTATATTAATCATATTTTTAGTGATCTTATTTATAATTTCCAAGATAGGCGCACCGCCATATAAAAATGTACCGGCTGTAGATGTTAATAATCCAGAAGTGACTGATGTAATAGAAGTTGAGCAGGGTAAATTAACAGGCGTAAAAAATGAAGAAAAAACAGTAGAAGTCTATGCAGGAATTCCATATGCAAAAGCGCCTGTTGGTGATTTGAGATGGAAAGAACCACAAGAACCAGAAAAATGGGAGGGTGTACTTGCAGCTGATCATTTTGCACCAATGTCAATGCAGCAAAGAAGCAGCACTATATATAATTCCTTAGTCGACCTGGTAATATATAAACATTTAAATTTGGGATTTAAAGATAACTATCTAGAACCAATGAGTGAAGATTCCTTATATCTCAATATTTGGAAACCTGAAGGAGATTGCTCAAACTTACCGGTAGTGTTTTATATACATGGTGGGTCTTTGATGACAGGTCAACCATCATATTACGCATATAATGGAGAAACTTTTGCAGAAAACGGAGTTATTTTTATTTCTTTTGGTTATAGATTGAATATATTTGGATATTATGCCAATGATGAACTTCAAGAAGAATCAGAAAACGGTACTACAGGTGATTATGGTCTTTTGGATCAAATTCAGGCATTAAAATGGGTAAATGAAAATATTGAAGCCTTTGGTGGAGATCCAAACAATATCACGATTGCAGGTGAATCAGCCGGTTCATCAAGTGTAAATGCAATTTGTGTATCTCCATTGGCAAAGGGACTATTTAGACGCGCTATTGCAGAGAGTAGTGGTATAACAGCAGTAGAACCATATCATACTTTTAGATCCATGGAAGAAGCTAAAAAAATGGGTCAGGATATATTAAATGAATTTAGTGCTAAGACAGTTGATGATTTGAGAAATATAAGCGCAGAAGAACTGGTCAATACTCAGTTTAGCAATAATTCAATGACAGTAGACGGCTATGCCATAACACAACAGCCTTATTTAACTTATCTTGAAGGAAATAACAACGAAGAAGCTTTATTAAATGGTTTTAATGCACATGAAGCAGATGTATTTAATTATTTTTCAGGGAAAATAACTCCTGAGAATATTGTGGAAAAATTGAGTGTATTATATGGAGATTATACACAGGATGTAGTTGATCTTTATCCATCAACTAATAATAAAGAGGCTAAAGAAAGCTACAATACAATATTAAGTGCAACCTGGTTTGCTTATAGTCATTATGACTGGACAAGATATTTGGCAAATCAAGGAAAACCGGTTTATAAATACTATTTTTATAAAGAATCGGCAGGATTATCAAATAATCATGCAGGGGAATTGCCATATGTATACGGAAATCTTGATAAGAATCCGCTGGCATTTAATTCATCAGATGAAAAATTATCAGAAATAATGGTATCATACTGGACGAACTTTGCAAAAACCGGAAATCCAAACAGTAATGACCTGCCTATATGGGAAGAATATTCTAATGCAGAAAATCAGGTACTTGGACTTAGTGACAATGTAGAAATGATGGAAGATCCATACTTAAAGGTATATGAAATAATTGATAAATATCAAAATGAATTAAAATAAGTCAGTAGAAGAAAAAAGAGAATAAGTTGGATAATTCAACTACCAAAACTTATGAAAATAATCATATAAGTTAAGGGGAATAATGTCTTAGTTAATAGATTATTGGAAAAAGAGATAAAGATTTAAATGAAATCCCGGAATAACACTGAAAGGTTAAAATATCCTGATGGTTGTTCCGGGATTTTTATAATATAGCATATTACTACTTTAAAAGAATGATATATAAATGATAATATAAGTAGGTGAAAAAAATATATGACTTTTTGGACAAAGCGAAAAAAGTCATATATATAATAAATTTAAAGAGAAAGAATAAAATGACTAAAGACAAAGTATTAGCGGTTTTGAAAAATAACAATGATTATGTATCCGGAGAAAGTATCAGTGGTGAATTAGGACTTAGCAGAATGGCAATAAGTACTGCTGTAAAGTCGTTAAGGCAGGATGGATATGAAATAGAATCAGTAACAAAAAAAGGCTATAAGCTCCTAAAAGCTCCTGATAAGCTGACTATAGGAGAATTATTAGCATATGTAGATAAAAACAGAATTGAAAGAGTAAAATGTTTAGACAGTACAGAATCTACCAATAAACTGCTCCAAAGTATGGCTATGGAAGGAGCAAAAGATGGTCAGGTGGTAATTGCAAATGAGCAGACCAAAGGCAGAGGAAGACTTGGACGGACATTCAATTCACCTAAAGATGGCGGAATCTATTTTTCATATTTGATGAAACCTCAAAATAGAAGCCCTCAGGATGCAACATGTTTAACAGCATGGACAGCAGTAGCGATAAGCGATGCTATAGAAGAGGTTTGCGGAATTACTCCAGGGATAAAGTGGGTAAATGATTTGGTTTTAAATAAAAAGAAAATATGTGGAATATTAACTGAAATGTCCATTGAAAGTGAATCTGGTATGATTAGTAGTATTATCATAGGAATTGGGGTAAATGTTAATGAGTTAACTACAGATTTTCCTGAAGAAATACAAAACATTGCATCCTCAATCAGAATAGAGACAGGCAAAGTATTTTCCAGATCCAGAATTGCAGCAGCAATGATAAAGCACATGGATATTTTAAATCAAAACTGGCCTGATTCGAAGGATAAGTATCTGGAAAAGTATATACAAAAAAGTGTGACGGTAGGGCAGGATGTATCTGTATCATTTAGTGGGGAAGATGTTCCCAGACATGCCTATGCTGAAACAATTAACAGTGATTACACATTACAGGTGAAATATGAAGATGGCACAACTGAAGCTGTTTCCAGCGGAGATGTAAGTGTCAGGGGATTATATGGCTATTGCTAATAATATTAAGGAGTGAAGAGTATGAAAATTGAGGTTTATAATGATTGGGATCATGTTCCAAAGGCACAGACCAGCGGGGAAGATAATTTAGTGCTTACATGGGATGGAGAATATCGAAGAGGGGATGTAATTGAGTTTTCGGATTTAACACCGGGAGAGTTCTATGTTGTCAGAATAGATGCGACAATGGCAGAAGCTCTGGTATTTATCACAAAGGATGCAGTTCGTTATCCTATTCCTTTTTTTGAGAAAAAAGCCAGCTATGATCCTGTATCATTTTTTGGAAACAGACATTATATATCCATAAGATATGCCTTTGATTTCGAGGTTTCAAGGTACAGAAATTTAGCGGTTAATGCCTTTGACCAGCACGAAGTTGAAGGTGTATATCCACATGCATCTGCAAATGTTGAAACAAGAGGTGAATCTGTATTTGCTGCCAGAAATGCAATAGATGGCATTATAGCGACACGTTCTCACGGAGAATGGCCATATCAGTCATGGGGAATTAATCAGCAGGATGATGCTGAAATTACATTGGATTTCGGAAGAGAAGTAGATATAGATCAAATTATTTTGTATACAAGGGCAGATTTTCCTCATGATAATTGGTGGACAAATGGGACATTTACTTTTTCCGATGGAACGTCTGAAACAGTAGAGATGGAGAAAAAAAGCGGACAACCGCATATTTTTCATATTGAAAGAAGGGGAATAACATGGATTAAACTTGGTAAATTGATAAAAGCAGATGATCCAAGTCCATTTCCTGCATTAACGCAAATTGAGGTGTATGGTACTGAAGCGGAATAAAAGGAGTACGGAATGACAAGAAGAACACTGGTTTTTGACGCATTTTTAACCTGTACGGGAGATATTGACAGGCTTGTTTTACCGGATATTTCTAATCGTGACATTTGGGATAACCTAGACTATGAACTAAAAAGAAACATTATAAAGCAGGCAGAAGATAATTTGGATAAAGAATGGCCTCAAATACTCATAACAGATTTCATGGAATTTAGAAAAAACGGTAATCGTGTGAACTTTGAGAACAAAAATTTTACACGGAGATATATCTTAAATTCGATGGTAATGGCAGAGTGTGTGGAAAATAAAGGACGTTTTATGGATAAAATCCTTGAAGGTCTTTATTTGATACTGGAGGAAAGCAGTTGGTGTCTTCCGGCTCACAATTCTTATGAAAGAGATGCTCGTCAATATGCATTGCCTGATGTTACAAGACCAATAATAGATTTGTTCGATGCTGAAAGCGGAGCAGAGGTTGCCATAGCGGAATATCTGTTGCGCCCGGTTTTGAACGATTTATGTCCTTTTATATCAAAATATGTTAATGATATGTTGGAAAAAAGAATATTTACGCCGTATTTAGAGCAGCATTTTTGGTGGATGGGTGACGGAGTTCAGCAGATGCTTAACTGGACTGTCTGGTGTACACAGAATGTTCTTTTGGCAGCTTTATCACGACAGGAAGATACTTTATCAGATAATCGATTAAGAAATATACTTTTAAAAGCATCAAAATCCACAGATTATTTTATGGATGAATACGGAGAAGACGGTTGCTGTGATGAAGGTGCTCAGTACTATGGGCATGCAGGTCTATGTATGTTTAACTGCATAGATTTATTAAATCAGGCAACAGGTGGTAAAATAAGCAATTTGTTTAACAATGAAATTGTTAAGAATATTGGCTCATATATTGTAAAAATGTATGTGGGAAACAGGTATTACATAAATTATGCAGATTGCTCACCACTGGCAGGAAGAAGAGGTGCAAGAGAGTTTTTGTTTGGACTTGCAACAAATCAGGAGGCTTTGGCAGGATTTGCAGCTAAGGATTACAGAGAATCGGACTGGAATGAAAAATTACTGGTAAGTGAGATTAATTTATATTATCACGTGAAACAAATTTTAAATCACAGTAATATGATGAACTATGACAAAGAATCTGGATCGGTTGAAGATGTCTATTTTAAGAGTACAGGAATTATGATCTCAAGAGATGAACATTTTACTTTGGCAGCAAAGGCCGGAGATAATGCAGACAGTCATAATCATAATGATGTGGGATCTATTACACTTTATAAGGATAATGAGCCGATTTTAATTGATTTGGGTGTAGGAACTTATACACAGAAGACTTTTTCTGATAAACGTTATGAAATACCTACAATGCAATCTCAATATCATAATTTACCTACATTTTACGAACAGAGTGCTATAGTAAGTGCCATGGACAGAGCTCTTGATAAAGATGTTATGTTCAAAATAATGCAGCATGATGGCGAGCAGTATGCTGCAAAAGACGTAGAGTGTACTTTGGAAAAAGATTGTAGTTACCTGAAAATGGATATTTCAGGGGCTTATGGATGCGATAAATTAAAATCATATGTCAGAAAGGCCGCTTTAATTAAAAATTCTCATGTCGAAATATCAGATTCATTTGAAGGAGAGCTGACTGCTGTTCTTAGTATGATGACATATTTTAATCCTGAACTTTTAAAATATGGTGGAGACTTTGCAGATGTTGCCATAGGCAATAAAGCAGTTATGCATGTCGAGGGAATAAAAGAGATAAAAATTGAGGAGTTTCCTATAGAAGATGAAAGACTTGGGCAAATGTGGAAACATAATTGTTACAGGATACTCTTGGAATTATCTTCCAATACATTTAATGCAATTATAAAATAAGTCTTTTTATGGAAAAAAATATCTCTAATATGATAAAATTTAAAAAATGAATCTTTTTATCCGGGTGAATGTTAAAGCGGGAAGGAAAGGCAAAAAATGGATATTAAAGAAAATGTAAATGAGAGTATATTGGGGAAAGGAAATTTGAGGTTTAAAGAATATGGAAGATTACTATTCTTTGCAATTCCATGGCCTTTTACCAGATACGAATTATATGATAATGACTTTGTCATAGTCAGTGGTTTTCTGAACATAAAAGAAAACGACTGTTATATGTACAAGATTACTGATGTGGAGATGACAAGAAATCTTATACAAAGAATTTTTGGCTTGTCCACAATTTTGATGTATACATCAGATGTAACAGATAAAAAAATAGTAATGAAAAATGTAAAAAATGGTGCGGAAATAAAAGATTTTGTATTACAGGCATCTGAATTGAACAGAATCAGAAGAAGAACAATAAATACTCAAAATATAGGTTTTGGTATGGATATTGATGATGCTGATGATATTCAATAATTAAAATGAACGGTCATCTTTTTGGTTTGATTATTTGTATGCAAAAAGGGGAGTTAGGATGGCTACGGGGACATACGATACTATAAGCAGAATATTTGATACTTTTGCGATTACATCTAAAAGCCGATATGTTTTTGTCTATGATATTGACAAGAATGTAGCTAAGTGGTCTTTAAATGCAGTAGAATATTTTGGCTTCACCGGGGAATATTTAAATAATGCAAATATTATTTGGGAAGCGCATATACATCCTGTTGATAAAGATGGTTACAAGGATTATATGCGTAAGGCATTTAGTGGACAAAAAGTACCTGATACCTTTTCTTATCGTGCCCGCAATAAAAATGATGAATTTGTGGCCTTAACCTGTAGAGGTGTGGTTATAAAAGATTATTCCGGTAAACCTGCAATGTTTGCCTGCACAATAATAAATCATGGTGTTGTAGATAATGCAGATCCAACCACTTTTTTACAAAATCAGTATCAATTATTAAATAATCTGAGAACCAGTAAACTGGAAAAGAAAAGCTATAAGCTTATACTGGTAAATTTCATTGATTTTGGTGAAATTAACAGAAGATATGGATATACCTTTGGAAATAAGATTCTTTATATGCTGGCGACACAGATACGTAAGGAAATAGGTGCCGAAGGCATTGCTTATAGGGGTGAAGGGACAATAATAGCCATATATACTGAGGCTATGAGCCTGGATGATATTAAGATGTTCTATAACAGGCTTAGAGTTTATGGCAGAGAAAATATGATGGTTGACGGCAATAAAATAAATGCAGAGCTGGCAGCCGGTGTTATTGTTGCAGATGACCATACTGTAGATGAGCATTCTATATATACAAGTGCTAAATATGCCTTGAATTTTTCACGTACCCAGAAGCATGGTAATCTGATTATTTTCCACAATGATGAGCTTGATAATAATAAACATAGCATTGAACTTGTTGATGCCGTCAGAAAAAGTGTTTTGAATAACTTTGAAGGATTTTATCTGGAGTATCAGCCGATAGTATCTGCAGGCGAGGGAACACTTAGAGGGATGGAAGTTCTTTTAAGATGGAAAAAAGAACCCTTTGGAGTGGTTGCACCCAGTGAATTTGTGCCATGGCTTGAACATGATCAGGTATTTTATTCCCTTGGAAATTGGATTTTAAAGCAAGCATTAAATGATGGAAAGATTATAAAGCAGGATCATCCAAGGTTTTATGTAAATGTTAATCTTGCATTTATTCAGTTAGAACGTAGTGATTTTAGAACTACACTTGTTGATATGCTTCAATCTACAGGCTTTCCTGCAACCAGCCTATGTCTTGAATTATCAACTAATTCAAAGCAAATGAATGCAGACCACTTAAAGAGTCAGGTTTCTTTTTTGAAATCCTGTGGAATCAAAGTGGCAATGGAAGTTGAAAATTTTGCAGCCCTTGATATTACCAGGGCTTTATCAGTAGATATTATAAGAATGGCACCAGAATTTGCCATAGGACTGGATAAAAATGTTACCAATAGGTATATGCTTCAGGCAATAACAGGATTTGCTCAAAATATGAAAGTTGATGTATGCATTACAGGTGTAGAAGATGAAGATGCAGTAAGTTCTGTAAAAATGTTTCCGATTTCTGAGCTGCAAGGATATTATTATGGTAAGCCTGTAACACTTTCAGAATTTAAATTATTGCCTGTTTATAATAAATAGTGGCATTATGCTAATAAATGCGCACGATATATAACGCATGTAATGCTATATGAAGCAATTTTTAGAGGATTTGGAGTGGTATAAATGGATTTTAAAACTAATGTTATGAGAATATTGGATAAGAAAAAAATATCCTATGAAGCTCATAGTTATGTTGAAACAGGAGAAACAAACGGAGAAAAAATAGCTGCAATATTAAACGAACCTCCGGAAAGAGTATTTAAGACATTGGTTACCGTTGGAAAAAGCGGTAATAATTATGTATTTGTAATTCCTGTTGTATGTGAGCTGGACTTGAAAAAGGCAGCGAAAATAGTAGGAGAGAAATCTATAGAAATGCTAAAAAGCAAGGAATTGCTCCCGCTTACAGGATATATTCACGGTGGTTGTTCTCCTATTGGAATGAAGAAATTTTTTAAGACAACTATACATGAATCTGCCAAGGATTATGATACAATTTTTGTTTCAGCAGGAAAAGTTGGTTACCAGGTAGAATTGTCTGCCAATGACCTTTCCAAAATAATAAGGTTTGAGTATGCAGATTGTATAGTTGAGTGAATTTTTTGTGAACATTTAAATAGAAATGCACATTGGTAGTGGATTTCGTAAAAAAGTGAATCATAATTAAAAAACTGATATTGATTTTTGGGCTTTTTTGTGATTAAATCTTTTTAGAAAATTAATATAAATTTTAGCAAAACCGGAGTGATCCGGCGACGCAAAGCTTTAGGGACTAATAATTAGTCAGCCAGTTGCAGGTTATTGAACTTTTAGAGCTATGCGCAGGCATAGTTCTTTTTTTTACGGATAAAGGAAAAATAAAAATATGGATGAAAAATACAGCTTAAAACAAAAACATGATCCATCCGGGGCATATGTTGCCAATATTTTAGTAATAGCCTTGATTTTTTTCTCTGTTTACGCATTTATCAATCGAAATGTACTTTCACCATTTGTGTCAATGGTGATAATTTACATAATGATGTATTTCATATTTATCAGTTTGACCACTTATTTTAAAAGTAAAAGGCAATATAGTGGCCCTATGAGCCTTATTGATGAGATGTCATCTGAGGAGTTTGTAGCATGGCTTAAAGTCTTTTTTGAACATAATGGATTTGTTGTTAAACAGACACAAAAGGATCCTAAGTTTGGTGTTAGTCTGATCATGGTAAAAAAGACAGAGTATAAAAGAGTACATCCGGAAACATACATTGTTCAGGCAAGAAGATATACTTCAGATGTAGATGTGGATGGAGTAAAGAAGGCATTAGCAGCGCAGCGCTTTTATGAAACAGACAGATGTATAATCTGTACGAATCAGTACTATACAGAAGATGCATATGCACTTGCAAGACAAAAAGGTGTTGTACTTATGAACAGAGATCATGTATATAAGATAAAAATGCAGGAAGTAGCATAATAAAAAGAGTAATGAGCTATAGTATCAAGATGTACTATAGCTCATTTTATGTTGATGTGTTCATGAAAAACTCCTTATATAATATTCAGCTTTTCAACAACCCGGCCGGAGGTAAATCAGCAGCCTGATTACTTACTCTTCTGTTGATAAATATATCGGTAATTAATGAAAAAACATTAGCTTTTAGCAAAAAGTGAGAATAAAAGCAATATTTTCGCTATTTAAGAATAGCAATAACCCTATGAGAAATATATAATAATGCTGATGGTCCTTAATAGGAAAGTTGAAATTATATATGTTAAGAGGGTTATAGGTTATGGCAAAATACGATTTGGAAATGTATGCAAAAAAATCCAGGGAAGCAGTAAGTGAAGGTATTGTTATGCTGAAAAATGACAATAACACTTTACCACTACAGGATAATGATAAAATCGCACTCTTTGGAAGAAATCAGTTTAGTTATTACAAAAGTGGCACAGGATCCGGAGGACTGGTAAATACCAGCTATGTAGTAAGCATCAAAGATGCACTTGTCAACTATGGAAAATACAGGATAAATGAAGAACTTGAAAATCTCTATAAAGAATGGCTTAAAGACCATCCTTTTGATAAGGGAAGCGGCTGGGCCATGGAACCATGGTATCAGGAAGAGATGCCAATAGATAGAAATATTGTAGATAAGGTCAAAAAGGATTCTGATATAGCAATAGTTTTTATTGGGAGAACTGCAGGTGAAGATCAGGATAATAAAGCTGAAGCAGGATCTTACCTTCTTACAAATGCTGAGAAGCAGATGCTTAAGCATGTATGTAAAGCATTTGAGAAGACAATAGTACTTCTTAATGTTGGAAACATTATTGATATGAAATGGGTAGAGGAATATAAGCCCGCTGCTGTACTCTATGTATGGCAGGGTGGTCAGGAAGGCGGAAATGGAGTCCTTGATGTACTAAACGGAACTGTAAATCCTTCCGGTAAACTTGCTGATACTATTGCTTATGATATAAAAGATTATCCCTCAACAATTAATTATGGTTCAGTAACCAAAAACTATTATAAAGAGGATATTTACGTAGGATATAGATATTTTGAGGGCTATGCAAAAGAAAAAGTACTGTATCCATTTGGATTTGGATTATCTTATACTACTTTTGAAATACCCGATGCTTCTCTTGAAAGAGGTGAGAAAGGTATAACTGTAAAGTGTAGTGTAATAAATACCGGTGCAGTGGAAGGTAAAGAGGTAGTACAGCTATACTGTACACAGCCGCAGACAAAACTGAATAAGGCTGCGAAAGTTCTATGCGGATTTGATAAAACAAGAATCTTAAAGCCGGGAGAAAGTCAGGAGATATCTATTTATGTACCTTACGAATACATTAGCTCTTATGATGACATGGGAGTTACCGGGCATAGGAACTGTTGGTTAATTGAACAGGGTGACTATTTATTTGAAATAGGAAATTCAGTAAGAAATACAATATCAGCAGGTATCTATAGAAACCTTGAAGATACAGTAATTGAGCAACTTGAAGAGGCTATGGCTCCAACTGATAAGTTTGAGCGTCTTACTTTTTTGCCTAATGGAGAAAAAGCTATGCAGGACGTTCCTACAAGAACAATCGAGCCTTCTCAGAGAAGACTTGATAATCTTCCTGAGGAAATAGCTTATACAGGTGATAAAGGAATTAAACTTAGGGACGTAGCAGAGGGTAAAGCTGCTATGAAGGATTTCATAGCGCAATTATCGGATGAAGATCTCATGTGCATTGTCAGGGGAGAAGGAATGAATTCGCCAAGGGTTACTCCGGGAACCGGAGGCGCGTTTGGTGGTGTATCAGATTCTCTGGTAGAGTTTGGAATACCAACGGTATGTGTATCCGATGGACCTTCAGGAATTAGAATGGATTGCGGAAATATTGCATTTTCTCTTCCAAACGGTGCATGCCTTGCCAGTAGCTTTAACATGGAGCTTGTTACACAGCTATACGAATATGAGGGTTTAGAGCTTCGTAAAGACCATATTGATGCTTTATTGGGACCTGGTATCAATATTCACAGAAATCCTCTAAATGGGCGAAATTTTGAGTATTTTTCTGAGGATCCATTTTTGACAGGAAAAATGGCTGTTGCACAACTTGAAGGTATGCATAAAGCCGGCACTACAGGTGTGATCAAGCATTTTGCATGCAATAATCAGGAAGAAAAAAGACATGATGTTGAATCTGTAGTATCTCAAAGAGCATTAAGGGAAATATATTTAAGAGCCTTTGAAATTGCTGTAAAAGAAGGCAAAGCAAGTATGATAATGAGCTCATATAATCCGGTAAACGGATTCTGGACTGCAAGTAATTATGATTTATTGACTACTATTCTGAGAAAACAGTGGGGATATACAGGTATAGTTATGTCTGACTGGTGGGCTAAAGGTAACGATGAGCATGGCGAGGGTACAAGAGAAAATGCTGCTTCAATGGTAAGAGCCCAGAATGATTTATATATGTGCTCAAAAAATCCTTCAGCTAACAGCAATAACGATAATCATGCCAAGGCATTAAAGGAAGGAGCCATAACAAGGCAGGAATATCAGCGCAGCGCAGTAAATATTTGTAACTCAGTTATTTCAACACCTACTTTCAGCAGATTTATCGGTGTAAATACAGAATTGGACGAAGAACTTGCCTGCATAAAATCAGAATCAGAAGCACTGGTACTTGAGCCTATAGAAGTAGTCCTTAATAAAGAAGCTGTAATAGAAGGAGATAAGTTTGATACAGAAAAAGGAAGTAATCTGCTATTTAGATTGAAGGCTTCTCAGGTAGGTCATTTTACTTGTGAATTCATTTGTCGTGCTTCAGATGAAAGTTCAGAAGTTGCCCAGATTCCATGCACTATATTTAATGGCGCTACTGTACTTACTAATGTTGATCTCATAGGTAATGAAAAGGATTGGAAATCTTATACTTTTGATGTTGAAAATAGCGATTTTGAACCAAATATTTATCTAAGATGCTATTTTGGACAAAGTGGAATGGTAGTAAAAGAGTTAAAAATAAGATTAAATAAATAACGATAGATATCTATCAGGTATTGAAAAATAAACGCAAAAAGTCCGGTACATATCATAATGTACCGGACTTTTTTGAGCAAATTATTAACTTAATACAGAGTATCCGAAACCATTGCAAATGGCATCAATTTTCTGTTTGTTTTTGCATAATGGGCAGTCTTCCGGTGGAAATGATTTATAATCCGGAAGATCGCTTGTTGAAAACAGAGTATGAACTGTAAATCCTGCAACCTTTGTTGCTGCAGAAAAAATAGCTGATATACCGGAAATCTCACCGCCGTAATACATTATTCCATTAATGGCATGAGAAGAAGCTATACCTGTGGTAATAGATGGGAATAGCATAAGTACGTGCTTGCCTTGAATAGCAATTCGCATATTGTCTCTGAATATCATCTGACCGGCATGGTCATATTCAGGAGTAACAATATAAATTGTTTTGTGGCTATTCATGGAGATAACTCCGGCCTTGGTCAGTTCGTCAGCCAGATACGCACCAATCACCTCAGTTCCATCCATGCATACGATTGTATCCACAATAGTTGATGAAATAATATCCTGACTTAAAGCCGATGCAATGGCTTTGGCTTCATTTTGCCTGGATTTCATTGTGGTCATATCAATAAAATAGTTAATATGAGAATTTGGGGTTACAAAGTGTCCGGGTATGACTTTAAGGTTGATATTAACAGATTGTTTTGATTGAATCTTAGTATAGTTCTCCATAAAACCTCCTATTACCAAACTCCGATGCAAAAATACTATTTTATTATCAGTGTCTATTAGATAATATAGTATTAATAGACATATTAATTTTAACATAACTTGTAGATATTTGTTATAATTTTTGCGTAAAAACGATAATAACAAAGATTACAACACAAAAGCCACATAATAGGCTATTATGGTATATGTTGAAAAAATAAATCAGAGCGAGAGATGAATATTGGTAACAATATTGAAATAAAAGCATTATAAATATTGAATGTAAGTTAGTTGGAGGTTTGTTTGAAATTAATTAGTGAGGATATAATAAAAAAGAGCAAGTTATCGTCTACGCAGATAATTGTGCTGGGTTTTTTGGTTGCAATTATTATCGGAGCATTGATTCTTATGCTTCCGGTGGCAACAGCTCCGGGTGAAACCACAGATGTTGTTACTGCACTGTTTACTGCTACTACATCAATATGTGTGACCGGTCTTGTTGTAGTTGATACGTTTTCACATTGGTCATTTATCGGGCAGCTAATAATACTTTTTCTTATTCAGATTGGCGGATTTGGAGTTATAACACTTTATTCAGCTATAATGTTAATCCTGAAAAAGAAATTTTCTCTTGGTACAAGACTTTTGATTCAGGATTATTACAATTTATCAACCATTCATGGTCTTATAAAATTTCTAAAGAGAGTAATCAGAGATTCTTTTATAGTTGAAGGAATCGGGGCAGTACTTTATTCGCTGGTTTTTATTCCTGAATTTGGGGTGGGCAGAGGAATGTGGATTTCTATATTTACTGCGGTTTCAGCCTTTTGTAATGCGGGAATGGATGTTATAGGGCCTAATTCACTGGTTGATTTTCAGACCAATATTCCGGTAAATGTTATAACCATGCTTCTTATAGTGTTAGGTGGTCTTGGTTATGTTGTGTGGTTTGACTTTATCGAAACCTTCAAGGTTAGCAGAAAATACAAATATAATCTCAGAACCTTTTGGAAAAAGCTTAGTGTTCATACAAAACTGGTATTTAGTCTGACATTGTTTTTTATTATTTCGGGAACATTGCTTGTAATGCTTTTTGAATGGAATAATACAAGGACTATTGCAAATCTTTCTATTGGAAATAAGATACTGACAAGTCTTTTCCAGTCTATAACCTTTAGAACAGCAGGATTTGCCACAATCCCACAAAACGCGCTTACATCTTCAACATGTCTTGTAGGATGTATATATATGTTTATTGGTGGATCTCCAGTGGGAACTGCCGGTGGTATTAAAACTGTTACGGTATTTGTAGCTATTCTAAATGTGACCTCATTCATAAGAGGAAGGACTGAACCTGTAGTATTTGACAGATCAGTGTCTGAAAAGCTTATAAACAAAGCAAATGCGATTATTGTAGCCAATTTGCTTATTACTTTTACTTTGATACTTGCGCTTTTACAGGTGATGAATGTTCCTACTTTGTCAGCGGCTTATGAAATATTCAGCGCAACCGGAACAGTAGGGCTTTCAAGAGGTATTACTTCACAGCTTAATATAGCCGGAAGAATAGTAGTTATGATTGGAATGTATGCCGGAAGAATAGGACCTATTTCCATGGCCCTGTTCTTTAGTACAAAGAGATCGGATAAAAATGACATTAAGTTTTCAAATGGACACTTTATAGTAGGTTAAAGGAGCATTGTGTATGAAATATAATTCTTTTGTGGTAATGGGACTTGGAAAATTTGGTCAGGCTGTAGCTGATAAGCTTATTCAGAGCGGATCTGATGTAATGGTAGTTGATAATGATGAAGATATTATAGAGCAATATACAGACAGAGCAACAACAGCAATAGCTGCTGAGCTTACGGATCCTGCGGCGATTAAAGCCTTAGGTCTTTCAAATATTGATTGTGCTATCGTTGCAATGGGAATGAGCCTTGAAGCAAGTATAATGTGTACAATGATTGCCAAGGAATGCGGAGTAAAATGGGTAGTGGCAAAGTCCGGAAATGACAGAATGGGCTCCGTTCTTACTAAGATAGGTGCTGATGAGATTATTTACCCTGAAGAAGAAAGTGGTATAAGAACTGCCAAGCATTTAATTGCTAGTGATTTCCTTGAGTATTTTGAGGTTAGCGATGAACTTTGCATAGTTGAAATGAACCCAAAGGATAAGTGGGTAGGTAAATCCTTAAAGGAACTTGATCTTAGAAAAAAATACGGAATAAATGTTATAGCCATTAAAGAAGGTATTATAAAAGAATATGTTGATCCGGATGAACCACTTAAAGCATCATCAACACTTATGATGATGGTACATAAAAAGAATCTTGAAAAACTTGACAGAAAAATCACTTTATAATAAAAAGCGTAACAGTTTATATAGCTGTTACGCTCTCTTTTTATGAATTCTACATTAACCTGTATTAAGTAAAAACAATTTGCAAATGACATACAGTTTACAAAACTTTACTGAGAAATGATTTTAATCGTTCATTTTGTGGATTTGCAAAGAACTCCTGAGGCTTGTTTTCCTCTATAAAGTCTCCACCATCCAAAAACATTACACGCGTAGCTACCTCTCTGGCAAAGCCCATTTCATGTGTAACAACAACCATAGTCATGTTATCACTTGCAAGATCTTTCATAACTCCCAGAACTTCGCCAACCATTTCAGGATCGAGAGCTGATGTTGGCTCATCGAAGAGCATTACATCAGGATTCATACATAAAGCCCGTACAATGGCAATACGTTGCTGCTGACCGCCGGATAACTGCATTGGGTAATCATTTGCTCTATCAGCAAGACCTACACGATTTAAAAGCTCCATTGCATGGTTTTCGGCATCTGATTGAGAAACTCCCTGAAGCTTCATAGGGGCAACGGTTAGGTTTTTCATAATAGTCATATGTGGGAATAAGTTAAACTGCTGGAATACCATTCCCATTTTTTGACGATGAATATTTATATCTGTTTTGGGGTCACAAATATCTGTTCCTTCAAAAAAGATATGACCACTTGTAGGTTCTTCTAATTTATTAAGGCATCTTAAAAAGGTGGATTTTCCCGAACCGGATGGTCCAATTACGCATACAACGTCGCCTTTATGGATATCTACAGTTATGTTATTTAATACTTTTTTCTCTCCGAACTGCATGCAGAGATTTTGAACACTGATTAAAGGCATAGTATTATCTGTCACTCTTTTTCAGCCTCCTCTCAATGTTTTTCTCTATTTTAGTCATAATCAAAACCAGTACAAGATATATGGCAGCTACAGCAAGATATGGCATGAATGCTGAATAAGTACGGCTTCTGATGATATCACCGCCTTTGGTTAAATCCTCAAGGGCTATATATCCTGCTATAGAAGTTTCTTTCATAAGTGCTATAAATTCATTACAAAGGGCAGGAATTACATTTCTTATGGCCTGTGGCATTATGACGGTCCAGATAGTTTGTCTGTAGCTAAAGCCAAGGCTTCGACCGGCTTCAAGTTGTCCACGTGGAACAGATTGTATACCTGATCTGAATATTTCTGCCTGATAGGCACCGGAATTTATTCCGAAAGCAATTATAGCTGTAAAGGTTTTATCTATTCTTACACTGGCAAAAATTACAAAATATAAAATCAACAGCTGAACAAGGACAGGAGTACCTCTGATTACAGTAAGATAAATGCTGCAGATAATATTTGGAATCTTAAGTTTCCCGGTATTTTCATGGGTTGTACGGATTATTGCCACAAGAAATCCGAGAACAACACCTATGATTGCGGCAAAAAGTGTGATTTCAAGAGTTGTGGCAAGACCTCTGGTAAGATATTGCCACCTGTTATCTTCTATGAAGTTTAGGATAAATTCGTCCTTAAAACTTTGTAAATTCAAGAAATGTGCCTCCTGTGATGATATAAATTATGCATTTCATAAGTTGATCCATTTAATTTTAACATAAAAATAGAGCGCCCTTAAAGCAAGAACGCTCTAAAAGTTCTAATTTTAATAAATTATTCTACTGTAATATATTTAGAAACTATAGAATCGATTGTACCGTCAGCCTTCAGTTCTGCAAGAGCAGCATTTACTTTGTCGAGAAGTTCTGTGTTATCAATGGCAATTGCTATTGCATACTGTTCTTCTGCATAGGCAGAGTCAAGAATCTTTAATCCTTCTGTCTCTTCTACAAAGACTTTGGCAGGTTCATTGTCAATAATTACGGCATCAACCTTACCCTGAGAGAGAGCCTGAACAGCTTCCATACCCTTATTATAACGTTCAACATTCTCATCGCCATAGTCATCTGTGGCATAGAGATCACCTGTTGTACCTGACTGAACGCCGATTATCTTACCACTTAAATCATCAATACTTGCAATGTCAGAATCTTCTGGAACAATAACAACCTGAACAGCAGTAGCATAGGAATCAGAAAAGTTTACACTCTGTTTTCTTTCTTCTGTGACAGTCATACCGGCCATACCAATATCAGCCTTACCTGATGTAACTTCAGGAATAACAGAATCAAAAGCAATATCCTCAATTTCAAGAGTACAACCAATCTTTTCAGCTATTGCTGCTGCAATTTCAGCATCAATACCAACAATCTGGTCATCTTCTCCGTCATGATATTCATATGGTGGAAACTCTGCATTTGTTGCCATTACAAGAGTTTGGGTTGCTTCAGAAGCATTTGTATTTTCAGAAGTATCAGCTGTAGTTTCAGCAGAGCTATCTGAGCAGGCTACAAGACTTGCTGTAAGTGCAATAGCCATAGTTAAAGTGATAAGTTTCTTTTTCATAATTTACCCTCCGGAATTTTTAACTGCATTTTTATACAAAATAACAATCAAAATGTATATGTATGCGTTTATTATAGTACCAAAATTAATATTTGCAAGAGTGAAATTAATATCCTAAGTTTTTCCATAAACCATTTTGACAAAAGAAAAGATGATTTATAATTACTCATTTCCTCGTAAAAATGCTGATAAAATGAGAAAAAACAACTTGTATTTATAAATTCCCTCTGATATTATAATGCAGTATTAATCGATATATATCAAATAATAGGGATTTGATGTTTCTACCTGGTAGCCGTAAATTACCAGACTATCGAAGTTTTGATACATGATTTGCTTGTTAAAACAGACAATTATTAACCGGTATCAAATTTTGATGACGTGGAAACTATTATTCCGCGTCTTTTTTTGATTAATAACCTTAAAATGTGTCTTTAGAAAAAATCTGACAGTATATCGAAGCCAAAGTATAAGGTTTATCAAAAGATGTGGTGTAATTACGAACACAAAAATGTTTCATATGAAACATTTTTGCTGCCTTCCTTATTATTAAAACCAGTAAATATCGATGGATAAAGGAGAGGAAAAATGAAAAGATTAAAAAAAGCATTATCACTTGTGCTTGCTTCAGCTATGACCCTCGCAATGGTTGCATGCTCAAGCACAGAGACAGCACAGACAACTGCAGAAACAGTTGAGACAGAGAATACTGATACTCAGACTGCAGCAGAGGAAACCGTAGTTGCTTCAGATGTAAAGGTTGGATTTATCTTTCTTCATGATGAAAATTCAACATACGATTTAAACTTTATAAACGGTGCACAGGAAGCTTGTGAAGCAGCCGGTGTTGAGTATATGCTCAAGACAAATATTCCTGAAGGTCAGGAATGCTACGAAGCAGCTTGTGAACTTGCTGATGCAGGTTGCGATATCGTTTTTGCAGATTCATTCGGACATGAGGATTATATGATAGAGGCAGCTAAGGAATATCCTGAAGTTCAGTTCTGCCATGCTACAGGTACAAAGGCACATACAGAGGGTCTTTCAAATTATCACAATGCTTTTGCTACAATTTACGAAGGACGTTACCTTGCAGGTATTGCTGCAGGAATGAAGCTTAATGAGATGATCGAGAATGGTGAGATTACAGAAGATCAGGCTAAGATCGGTTATGTTGGTGCTTATACATATGCAGAAGTTATTTCAGGTTACACATCATTCTTCCTTGGTGCTCGTTCAGTTTGCCCTACAGCTACTATGGAAGTAACATTTACAGGTTCCTGGTATGATGAGACAGCAGAAAAAGAAGGCGCTAATAAGCTTATCGAAGATGGCTGCGTACTTATTTCTCAGCATGCAGATTCAATGGGTGCTCCAACAGCATGTGAAAAAGCAGGAGTTCCTGATGTATCTTATAACGGAAGCACAGCTTCAGCTTGCCCTAATACTTTCATCGTATCTTCAAGAATCGACTGGGCACCATATTTTGCTTATATAATCGATGCAGTAGCAAACGGAACAGAAATTGCAACTGATTGGGTTGGAACACTTGAGACAGGTTCTGTAGTTCTTACTGAGCTTGGTGATGCAGCAGCTGAAGGAACAGCAGAGGCTATTGCAGAAGCTGAGGAAGCTATGAATGCAGGAACACTTCATGTATTTGATACAACTACATTTACAGTTGGTGGTGAGACACTTTCATCATACATGGCAGATGTAGATACTGATGCAGATTATACTCCTGATACAGAAGTTATCGTAGATGGATATTTTGCTGAGTCAGGAGATGATTTCCGTTCTGCTCCATACTTCGATCTTCAGATTGATGGCATATCACTTCTTGATACTGCATATTAATTTTGTACAGCTTCAGGGTTCTGCTCTGAATAATATATGAAAAGAGGGGAAATCTTTGATACAGGCTTTTGATTAGAGTATGTTATTAAAGGTTTCCCATTTTTAATCTAATGAATGCAGTGAATTATCTCTATATGTAAATAAAGGAATGCGGAAAGGTGTTAATTGTGGATAACAAAGATGTAGCCGTATCACTTCGTGGAATAACAAAGGTTTTTGGTAAAGTAGTTGCGAATAAAGATGTTAATTTAGACATAAAGAAGGGTGAGATTTTATCTCTTCTTGGAGAAAATGGAAGCGGAAAGACCACTTTAATGAATATGCTTGCAGGGATATATTATCCTGATGCAGGTCAGATCATGATAAATGGAAAAGAGGCTGTTATCCGTTCTCCTAAGGATGCTTTTGATTATCGTATAGGAATGGTTCATCAGCATTTTAAATTGATTGATGTCTTCAATGCAACAGAAAACATTGTTCTGGGCCTTGATGGAAAGCTTGATTTAAAAGAAGCAGAAGAAAAAATCATGGATATTTGCGATAAATATGGATTTGATATAAATATTTACAAAAAAATCTATGATATGTCAGTTTCTGAAAAGCAGACTGTGGAAATTGTTAAGGTTTTATACAGAGGAGCAGATATTCTTATTCTTGATGAACCGACAGCAGTTTTGACACCTCAGGAAACCGAGAATCTTTTTAAGGTCATGAGGAATATGAAAAAAGATGGTAAATCTATTGTTATCATTACTCATAAGCTTAATGAAGTAGAAAGCATATCTGACAGAGTGGCAGTTTTAAGACATGGAGAATTCATAGGTGATATGAAGACAAGTGAGACTAATGCCCAGGAAATGACAGATATGATGGTTGGACATGCAGTATCTCTTAATATAGAAAGACCTGAGCCTGTAGATCCTAAACCACGTATATCCATAGAAAATCTTACAGTGGTTGATGAAGATGGAATTACAAAGCTTGAGGATGTATCCTTTACAGCCAATACCGGAGAAATTCTTGGAATAGCAGGAATATCCGGATGTGGTCAGAAAGAATTACTGATGGCAATTGCCGGGCTTGAAAACATTGAAAAAGGAAGTATCAGCTACATACACAAGGATGGCAAGAAGGAAGAACTTATAGGGAAGTCACCGAGAGAAATATCAGAGCTTGGTGTAAAGCTTTCTTTTGTTCCTGAAGACAGACTTGGTATGGGTCTTGTAGGAAATATGGATCTTTCCGATAACATGATGTTAAAGTCCTATAGATCTGGAAAATCAAGATTTTTTACAGATAAAAAAGAGCCAAGAGCTCTTGCTGAGAGAATTGTAAATAAGCTTCAGGTATCAACACCTAGTATAGAAACTCCGGTTCGCAGACTTTCCGGAGGTAATGTACAAAAGGTTCTTGTGGGTAGAGAAATTGCATCAGAGCCAAAGGTTCTTTTGACAGCCTATGCTGTGCGTGGACTGGATATTAATTCCTCCTACCAGATATATGACCTTATAAACAATCAGAAAAAAAGAGGCTCTGCTGTTATATTCGTAGGTGAGGATCTGGATGTACTTTTGGAATTATGTGACAGAATCCTTGTTTTATGTGGCGGAAAAGTCACAGGAATAGTTGATGGCAGAAAAACTGATAAATATACTGTCGGATCACTTATGACTCAGAAAGGAGAGGCTTAAACAATGGCAAACAAAAGTGTTAAAGAGCCTCGTTATCATATAACAAAAAGAACAGAGATTGAGGCCTCAAAAGCATGGATTATAAGAATAGCAGCCATTATTGCAGCACTTCTTGTATGTGCAATAGTTACCATGGTTTGTACTGGTGATAATCCGGTATCTATTTTTGCTACAATTTTTAAGGGCGCATTTGGAACCCAGAGAAAAAGCTGGATCACACTTCAGTATGTTGCAATACTTTTAATTATTTCTCTGGCACTTACTCCTGCATTTAAAATGCAGTTCTGGAATATCGGTGGTGAGGGGCAGGTCCTGATGGGTGGTCTTGCAGCTGCAGCCTGCATGATAACCCTTGAAAGTAAACTGCCTAATGCCGTAGTTATAATTCTTATGATTGTAACTTCGCTTCTTGCTGGAGCAATTTGGGGTGTTATACCTGCTCTTTTTAAAGCAAAATGGAACACCAATGAAACACTTTCAACACTTATGATGAACTACATAGCAACGCAGCTTGTAGCATATTTTACAGTGGTTTGGGAAGTTCCAAAGGGTTCAGGTAAAATAGGCATCATAAATCAGAATTCAAATATCGGATGGCTTCCGAACATTGGAAATAAATATCTTTTGAGCATTATAGTTGCGGTTCTTATTACAATTGGAATGTACATTTATCTTAAATATACAAAGCATGGCTATGAGATAGCAGTTGTAGGTGAAAGTCAGAATACTGCAAGATATGTTGGTATCAGTGTAGAAAAGGTAATAATAAGGACTATGATTTTGTCCGGAGCTGTTTGCGGACTTGCAGGACTTTTACTGGTAGGTGGAATAAACCATACTATAACCACAACAATATCCGATGGACAGGGATTTACAGCTGTTATGGTTTCATGGCTTGCCAAATTTAACCCTATCGGCATGATATTTACCAGTCTTCTGATCATATTTATGGACAGAGGCGCTAGTGAGATATCAACTACATTTGAGCTTAATCAGAGCTTTGCTGATATTCTTACCGGAATAATACTGTTCTTTATAATCGGTTGCGAATTTTTTATAAGATACAAAATCAGTGTGCGTAAAGATTTAGGAAAGGAGAATGCATAATGTTTAGTTTAGTTGCTTTTATTCCAAGAGCCATACAACAGAGCGTTCCTCTTTTGCTTGGTAGTACAGGAGAAACGATTACAGAAAAATCCGGTAATCTTAACCTTGGTATCCCCGGAGTAATGTACGTAGGAGCCATTAGCGGTGTTATAGGTTCATTTTTTTATGAACAATCTGTACCATCAGGAGATTTAAATGGATTTCTGGCGGTTTTTATTCCGCTTTTATGTTCACTGTTCGGATCATTTTTAATGGGATTGTTATATTGTTTCCTTACAGTAACCTTAAGAGCTAACCAGAATGTTACAGGTCTTGCCATGACAACCTTTGGAATAGGTTTCGGTAACTTTTTTGGTGGTTCTTTAATAAAACTTTCCAATGCAGATGTTCCTTCCATATCTTTATCTGCGACATCGGCATATTTTAGTAAGACACTTCCTTTTGCAGATAAAGCGGGATGGTTTGGAAAATTGTTTCTCTCTTATGGATTCCTTGCTTATGTTGCAATCATTATTGCTCTTATAGCTGCTTTTGTTCTGAAAAAGACAAGAGTTGGACTTCATTTAAGAGCAGTAGGTGAAGACCCGGCAACTGCAGATGCAGCCGGAATTAATGTTACAAAGTATAAGTATGTATCTACCTGTCTTGGATGTATGATAGCAGGACTTGGCGGATTATATTATGTAATGGATTATGCCTGTGGTGTATGGTCCAATGATGCTTTTGGAGATAGAGGCTGGCTTGCGATAGCGCTTGTTATTTTTACAATCTGGAAGCCTGATATTGGCATACTTTCATCTATTTTATTTGGTGGCTTATATATTTTGTATTTATATTTACCATCCGGTACCCATACAGAGTATAAAGAGCTTTATAAGATGATTCCTTATATTGTTACACTGGTGGTACTTGTTATTACAAGTATGCGTAATAAACGTGAAAATCAACCGCCTAAGAGTCTTGGAACTAATTACTTTAGAGAAGAGAGATAAATAAAAGATAGATAAAGAAGGTATAGAGATGAATTTTCTTGAAGAGAGAATAGTTAAAGATGGCATTGTAAAAGAAGGCAACATTTTAAAGGTAGACAGTTTTTTGAATCATCAGCTTGATGTTGAATTGTTTGATCAGATGGGCAAGGAATGGGCCAGAAGATTTAAAGATGTCGAGATTAATAAAATTCTCACCATAGAAGCTTCCGGAATCGGGATTGCCTGCGTAGCAGCAAGACATTTTAACGTACCTGTTGTATTTGCAAAAAAATCCCAAAGTGTTAACTTAGACGGCGAAATGTATACTGCAGAAGTAGAATCCTTTACACATAAGAACAAAAATCAGGTCATTGTTTCCAGGAAGTTCTTAAATGAAGGGGATAAGATTCTTATCATAGATGATTTCCTGGCTAATGGATGTGCACTTCAGGGGCTTATATCCATAATCAATCAGGCAGGAGCATCTGTGTCGGGTATTGGTATTGCAGTAGAAAAGGGATTTCAGACAGGTGGTCAGATTATAAGAAATATGGGATATAAGCTGGAATCTCTTGCTATAGTCGATGCAATGGATGCTTCAACAGGAAATATAACTTTCAGAAGTTAATAAAGAAAAGATTTTTAAACAAAAATAGGCAAATTCATTGGATTTTAATAGAAAATGATATAGGTCATCCATAACCAAATAATAAATTTTCAATTAAATTAATTTGAAAATGCGTTTTTATGTTTGGAAAAGTATTATAATTAATCATTATAATTGATTATGTTATCCGCAATTTTTTTTGAAAGGATAACTATTAAGGAGGAACATCAGATGACTTATCAGGAAGCATGGACTGAAGCCGTAAAGAGAGCAAAGGAAGGCCGTATTACTGAGATATATGTTCATAGAATTAAGAAAGAAAAGGACTGCATAGTATCAAGTATTGATGAAGAAGTTCCTTCTAGTGGCTATGTTTTTTACAGAACAGTTGAACAGATCAATCTACAGGAACGTGAAAGCGAGCGTAAGAGTGGATTGAGAAATCCTGCAAATCCAAAATGTGCATAAAATCAAATAATCAGGCTGAAGTGTAATAGCTTCAGCCTTTATTTTTTGTTATTATAAGTTTTTTATGTATTCAGATCCTGATTTAACGAAACCGGTTTTTTTCAAATATGCCTTGTGATTAGAGTCATCACCTGAAAAGATAACAGTTCTTATGCCATCGTGAGGCAGCTTTGAAAAAATAAAGGAGCCAATAGAAAAATCTCTATATTCCGGAATTGAATAGTCTAAAAGTATATTTAATTTATCATTATCCTTTTTTCCGATAAAAAAGCCAACAGGATTTCCTTTATGGCATATAACATAACATAGATCAGCATTTGAAAAGTTCATGGAAATTCCCGGAAAACATTTCTTAATATCTTCTGTATAAAGCTCTAAAATCTTTAATAAAAGTGAATCGGAGGATTCGGTTTTTAACAGATTATACTCTCTTGAATCTGCGTTTTTTAACTTTATAAGATAATATATGTTAATAAGAACCAGACAAAAATTCATAATAGCTGTAGGGTATGAATGTATGATGAGGGCATAAGCAGTAAAAATTATACTTCCTATAGAGTTGATAATTCTCAGTTTAACTACTGATACCATAAGAAATGAAACAAGAACCAGTCCGGATCCTATATAACCTATAGCTTCAATTATCATATTTGTATCCATAATGTATTACTCCTGTATATAAGTTATGTATTTATTCTGTGGCAAATT
>JAILBM010000019.1 GCA_024680925.1 Butyrivibrio sp. | reverse complement strand
CCACTACCGGACTTTTTTCATTTTCTATTTTGCCTTTATATACTGCCGTAGCATAGGTAACAGCCTGTAATGTATAAAAGGACAATCCCAAAGGAATCCCTATATAACCTGCATAGCTATTGTATTTAAACAAAATCAAAGGAAACAGCTGCAGTATAACAAAAAATACATAAACATATTTAGAGCTGTTTTTGGTAGCAACAATTCCATAAGCATAGGTGATTCCAATAATATAAACAAGCCACTTTAAAAGTCCGATTCCGCCAAAGGCATAAAAGGCAAGTGATGCTAATAATATCAGAAGCTGAGATAATAAAAGCCTTAGCTTTATGTTGTTTTTCAAACAACTGTTTATGGCATAAAAAGCTATGCAAACACATGCAAAAAAAGCAATATATATCCTAGAATATAAAAGCATAAAACCATCCCATCAAACTATTTGACCGTTTTCATCTATAAGCACCCAGTCATGCCAGTAATCATGCATGATTCCCGGTGTCGCATCCTGATTATTTCTCATTTTAAAGGTTCTTACGGCTATATGATCTTCTCTTGAATTAAGCCTTGCTCCCCAAAATGAAAATGTAGAATTAGCACAAATATTTCCCCAGCAATGACTCATAAGTTCCATATCAAGAAGGCTGTATTTTCCGGTATTCCAGTCTATCACAGTATATCTGTCCGGATCAGAATATTTTTGCTTTGCAAACTCAGTATCATTAGTAAAGATATAGAAATGAGTATCCTTATTTTTACTAAGAAAAAAGTTCATTGCAGCTTCATAATATTTATCAGTTGCTATATTCCCGAAAAGGGCAGCATTTTCAGGGTCGAGATAGTCTCCTCGCCTTATGTGTACACTAACAGAGGGTCTTTGTTCCATTTCATTGATCATGTCAGCATTTTTGAGCTGTTCCTCTGTATATAAATGAATTGGAAATCTAAATAACTCCTGAAGCTGAGGCATTATATCATCATAATATTTCTGACATAAAAAAAATCCCTGCAGGTATTTATCATCAAAATCAAATACCTCCGGATGATACATTTCCCTTTCCCTAAAAATCTTATCCTTTTTTGGAAACATTTTATAAATTGCTTTATCTATATTAGATCTTTTTAAAAATCTGTCTCTATCAGCATCAGTACATTCAAGATAGGGAAGATTTGTAAAATATGAAAGTTCAAAATTACGAGGTGCAAGAATTCCCTTTTGCCTATCCTTGTCAAACCATGAAAGATCAAGCTTAACTTCTTTTCCAAGGCTTATAAGCTTCCTGGACAGGGCATATTGCTGCATTTGGTTTCCAAGCCCACCGGCTATTTGAATAATTATCATTTATTTCTCCAATTTATATCTATTTATTTTGAATCAGTTTTCAAAATACGTTTTATCCTGCTTGAAGTAAAGCACTTTATGGCAAGACCAAACTCCTTTATTGCCATTTTAAAATAAAGGGGCAGTTCTATTCCAAGTTCTAAAGCCTCTGAAGGACCTTTATGCCATTTCACAATAAAATTTTCTGCCATATGTTTTCTGCACATATAGCTATCCTTCAGATTATACTTAATAAACATATATCTGTAATCGTTATAAACACGAATATCCTTGTCACTAAAGCCTTCCGTATATTGATTACCATGGATACCAATACTGATCAGTGGTTCAGGAGTATCAACAAATTCAGGATTGTGTGACAATATTTCCATATACAGGAAATTATCTGAAGCCCAACCGCTTTTCTCATCAAACAAAATCAGATTTGCTCCTCTCCTATATATACTATCACTTGGAGCTCCTATCTGATTACTTATAAACATATATCTATAATCTTTTCTAAGATTATCAATATATCCATCCTCCAACACCCTGTCATAGGAAGTTACAGCATGTTCCCTGGTTACATGTTGAAGATTTTTAAGTTCATTTCCATCAAGTATTACCTGCCTTGAACTTGAAAACGCAAGGTCGCATTCAGGATTTGTATCCAGCATATTAACCAGCTTTTCCAGACTGTCGTTAAAGGTAAACCAATCATCACTAAACATTATCTTTATATAATCACCGGTTGCCATTTTTATTGCGGCATTCCAGTTATATACATGACCAAGAGGTTTCCTGTTGTGAATATATTTTATGTCACTTCCAAAATCCGGATCAGCTTTATATTTTTCTACCACACTGCAAACCTTATCATCAGTAGAATCATCTGATATTAAAACTTCATAATCGGTATAGGTCTGAGTCATAACCGACTTAAGAAGTCTGTCAACATCTGTAGGATTATTATATGTCGGCACACATATGGATACTTTTGCCACCTGTTCTCTCCCATCATTTTAAATAAAAAGCTTCAATCTCTTCCGATAAACTTTTTTATAAAACGTTTAATACTTATTTCCGTATTATACAAACCGTTTTTTATGGCTGTAATAACATGCCTTTTTGTTTTTTGTGCTTCACTTTCCTCATGAAATATAAGATAGTCCAGTTCCTTTTGATGCTCTCTTATGTACAAAGGATAGCTTTCATCTATTTCTGCTTTAACAAATCTGGCATCTCTTCCAAAAATGTCTTTTCCATCCTTGATCTGGTTTTCCACCTGACCAAGAACATGTTTGGAATTGTATTCTGTGTGGGCTGCTGAAACCACTTTCTCGGTTACTCGCTTTTTGACATCCTTCTCTCCATGTCCTCCCATGTATCCAAAATGCCATCCACCATCATCTACTCTGATACCAATTTCTTTTCTTTCAGGAAATCTAAGCTCTCCGCACTTAAGACCAAGCTCTCTCATAAGCTTATAGCTTATCATTTTAGAGCCAATCCATTTTTTACGTTCTACACCTTCAAATTCTCCCGCATAGGAAAGTAAGTTGCCTGACACCTCTTCCATATTCAGATAGCAATAAAAAAGGCGCTGGGCAAAATGATATATTTTATCCTCCTGAAAGTCAGAAAGTATTTCTCTGACCTTGTCCGGATTTGGTATCTCATCAAGATCACTGAAAATGATAATATCATCATCAGTACAATCCTTTAGTCCCCTTGTAACAGCATTTTTTTGAAATGTATCCCTGTCATGGGTAAATCCTGGAGGTGTATCATCTACAACAAGATGTATTATCTTATCTTCAAATTCCTTGAACATCTCTTTATTTTCTTCATAATACAAAGGCTTTTTTAACCCCGAAAAGGTCTCTGTTGCCTCACTTATCACAAACTTATCTACAACGGGGCTCATGACATTAAGCCTTATTTTTAGCATATCCAGTTCATTAAAGAATTGAAAACAATCGTATACCATACTATTACCTTTATTATTGTTTATGCATTATCGCATATAATTTTCCATGTATTGTCCTGATCTTATGATTTAATTTGTTATAAATTCCTTCTTTGGTAAAATCAGGATATTCTGAATTAGTACCTGCCCATTTATGAAAACAAAAGGGTGTTATTCCTTGAACTTCAGGTATCATATGCTCATGCCCAAAATACTTTGCCACCTCTAAAGGAGCAATAGTCATTCCTTCTGCTTCGAGCAAATGCCTTATCTTGCAACAAATAAATCCATCTTCATGATACCACATCTTACCAAATGCATATTCACCAACCCATGGAACATTAGCCTTTTTAGGGAAATCCATAAGTCTCTTACTTCGAATTCCCACACTATTGCCAACCCTGCAAATGTTTCCGTCTTTATCCCTGTAGGTTGTGGAATCGCCTTCATTAGGCAATGGCCAGGGAGATCCGATATAATCGTAATCCAGAAATTCTTCTCTCCACATTTCAGGATGGACCACAAAGCCGTCTGCATGAACTATCATGGCATAATCGGTCTTTATATGATCTCCAAGTTCATACACCATTTTATAATTAAAATCATCTATATTTTTAAGCTCATCTGTATGGGAATATTTAATATTCCCGGGAAGACCTATAGGCTTTTTATGGGTAATGAGAACAGCATCTCCAAAATCAATACCTCGCATACTATATTCCATAGCCTTTATGGTTTCCCTTACATTTACACTGGTCATGGCCACCAGTGTAACTTCAGGAAGCTGTAGTTTTCCATTTATTATTTCATGTTTCATCATTTTATCCTTATTTCAGATACTGCACATTCTTACGAGCCTGCTCAATATATTCAGGAATGACCAGCTTAAGATGTTCTCTGATATCTCCGCTTTTTACCCTAAGCCATTCAAATCTTTCAAGAAGCTGTGAGCTATCCTCAAGCTCCTGTACAGGCAGAACAAATCTGTCATAGGTTCCGAAAAGGTCTGTAGCAATACCCTTAGACTTAACAGAATAACCAATCACCAAGGTAGGAACCATGCTGGAATAAGCAGCTATGGTTGCATGTGTTCTGGCTCCGATGAACAATGAGCACTTGGAAATATAACCTTTAAGCTTTTTACAATCATTGTCTTCTATAATGCACACTCTACCGGTTTTTTTAAATTCATTGTACAGCTTATTAAGGGGATCCCTGTCATCACTACTGTTCCATACCACGTGAGGTATAAATGCTATCTGCATATCAGTGGCACTGATTATATGTTTTACCAGTTCTCTGTAGCTCTTAAGTAAAAGGCCGTCTGCTTTCTCAAGATTAAGAACCATAGGACTAAGATTAAGTCCTACAGTATTACCAACCTCGAACCCTTCAGGAAGAGTTACATCTCCTGTTTCCAGGGTAAAAGCAGGATCCGGACATAGAGCAAGCTTTTCTTTTTTGATTCCTGCTGCCAAAAGTGCTTTATATGAAATAGATTCTCTGGCAATTATTTTCTTATGAGAATTAAGATCTGCTATAAGATTTGCAGCATTATCTCCCTTTAATGAGGAAGGCTCAATAGAGCATCCAAGCAGGACCGTTTCCAGCTTTTTCTTATGTAATACTCTGTCTGTAAGGATTATATCATTCACCATATCAGGATAGCAGTAATTATCTCCGCCTATGGACACAGCCAGAATATTTTTATGCTGAGATTTTGCCCTTTTTATTTCCTTAAGCATTGTTCTGAATCTGTAACGCAAAAAAGATTCTTTATCACCGCTGACTTTTCTATATCCGTAGTACAATACATGCGAAAGGAAATGCTCATCTATATGATTTTCCTCTAAAAGAGTGCACTTCTCATTCTTTTCATAATCTCCGAGGATATATTTTCTGTCTTCCTCTGCATTGTTGGATACTATTACAGTTTTTTCATCCCCATTCATCATATCCAAAGTACTGGTAACAATGGCTTCACAACCATGATTCCCACTACCTGCATGCATATACAAAAAAGTTTGTTTATTATCTCCCATTTTTCCAACTACCATATAACCTAAAATAAATATTTGGACTAATTCTATATATTAGAACCTTAACCTTGTAGCCCATATCAAGTCTTTTGAAGGTTCCTTTTATGCTTAGAACTTTTTTAAGAGAATTGGTGGTTTTTTCCACTGCTTTGTCAAAATCCTCTCTTTGAAAAGCCGACATCTTACTACCTGATACAATAGCCAGTTTTCCTGCAACCAGCATAATTGCCATGGTTTTTATTACAGCCAGCCTTGTATATATTTGTTCATCTGTAAAGACGCCCTTTTCTCTCCTAAGGTCTTTTATCTTTTCCTCAGCTTTGTCCCAGCATTCTATCTGATCAAGATAGGATATTTTAAAAGCTTTCTTCATAGCTCCTTCTGCATTGTCAAAATACCTGTATTTCTGCTTATCAAGTACAACTATAGCTTTTTCATCACCTATATCACAAGCCAGATCCAGTAAAAAAAGCATATCCTCACCTATGGTAAGACCTTTTTGAAAACTGTGCTCTTTCAAAAATTCTGTTTTATAAAGCTTTCCCCATACATGGGTATCTCCATAGAGAAGGTAACATCTTACATAATCGTATCCTGTAACAATCCCGGACTTATCTGCCATAGATACCATTTTTATTTCATCATTTGTAAAGCCGTAAAGCATATAATGAAATGCATCATTATCAATTGTATCATCTGCGTCAACAAAAGTTATATATTTTCCTCCAGCCTTTGCTATACCTGCATTTCTGGCTTCAGATACTCCTTTGTTGTCCTGATGATAAACCTTTATGTCTATGTCACTGTATTTTTTTACTGCCCTATCGCAAATACCGGCAGTCTCAGCTTTGGATCCGTCATCTATGATTATTATTTCAAAATCCTTTATATCAATTCCCGTCTGATGTACCACAGAGTCAAGACATTCATATAATTTTTCTCCGGTATTATAAACAGGAATTATGACACTTATTTTCATATTGTTTAACACTCCCATTTAATCCTGACTCCAATAGGAATAATCCTTATCAAGAACATATACTTTATATTTACCGGATTCATAATAATCCTGTATTGTATCTACTTTGTTAGCATCAAGATAGTTTTTAAAGATATCTGAAGTTGCATCAGTGCATATATAAAATGTCTGAACATCTGCATCTATATAAGGTGGATACCATATAGCATTACTCAGCCACTTTGTCCCCTTTAAGTTATCATAATTATCGATGGCGGATACTGTAATAGTTCCATTGGAAAGAGCTGTAAACATATTGGCATAATCAAAGGTTGCATGTCCGTGTATATATCCGTTATCTTCAAGAAATGCAATAACGTTTTTTTCATCAGTATCTTCGGGCATATCAAAAAGAAGCAAATTATTATAGTTTCTTAAAGAGCTTACAGAAATAAATGCCACCAATGCCAGTACCGGTATACTAAAAAGCTCTGTCCTTTCTTTGGAAAGAAGGTGATTCATAAATATTCCGCACCCGGCGCCAATTGCAAACAGTACCATAACAAAATATCTTGAGGTTGTTTCTGTTGTAGTAAAGGCCCCTGCAAGAAGCATTATTCCAAGTGAAAATAATATATAAAAAACTTCTTTATATTTATTTATTGCTTTTATAAATCCGATAATTGCCAATATGGACAATATAAGGATAACCGGCAGTCTATAGCCTTCTGCATTTATCAGATCAAGCATCTGAGGTATGACAACAGTAAAGAGCTTATTTAATCCGTTTCTGATATTTCTGGTAGTTCCAACAGAAGGAGCACCGGAAATCTTTGATGCAATAAAAGCAGCAATTACCGATAAGAAGGCACAAATAAAACCTTCAAGTCTTTCAAATGTTAATATGGTCATTTTAGGCATAAGCGCAGCAAATTCCACAACTGCAATAGGAATGAAAGCCATAAGTGCTCCGCGCATTCCCTGAGTACCAATCAAAAAAGAAATCACTAAGATAAATCCATAATACAGATATTTTTTATTATTCTCTTTATCCTTTGCGCAAATATATAAAATACCACATAAAAACAAAGCAATTATATGTGGTGAATAATAACAGGCATAAAGAGCAAACATCTCCAAAGCTTCGTGAACATACCCTGATAATACATAGGGAACAAGCACAGCCATCGCTACTGCCAAAGGCTCCATCCCAAGCTTTGCATAAAAGCAGATCATAACCAAAGTCAGACACAATAAAAGCACACTGCAGGCTATTCCCATGGATAAATTCATGTTACCTGTAATCAAATAAAATACTGCCGCAAGGTTCGATGCTGAAACTGTTCTAAGCTCTGTCGAACTTGCCCAGGTATCAGGAACTTTTATTCCGCTCTCGACTATTACCTTTGCAAGGACTGCATCTCCTCCAACGTCCGATTCCATGTAATTCAGATAATGAAACAGGTTTGCACTACAAAAAACAGCAATAACAAATAGCAAAAGTGCAGAAACAACCAATATTTCTATTCTGCTTAAAAACTTTCCCCTCATTTATTATCCTCTATAAACAATAAGTATTTTTTAGGTCCTCCAC
>JAILBM010000409.1 GCA_024680925.1 Butyrivibrio sp. | reverse complement strand
CCTCCCAGAACTGCAATGTTTTTATGTATTCTATTGGAACCATCTTCCAATAACATTCTTTTAAGTCTTTTATATTTGCTTAATACCAGACTACTGTCAAAAGGGTATTCAAGTTCTTTCATTTTGTTACCTCATTTTTTATAAATCCAATTATCGTTGATATTTTACCATATTTAGACTTGCTTTACACTTTAGAGTTTAGATGGGCAATATTCCCTTGGATTTCTAAAGAACCTGCCGGACCATGAATAGCAACGAATTTGTATTTTTCTTGTATATATGTGGTATACTGTATATTGGTTTTTTATGTAAAAATAACTATCTTCTGTAAAAGAGTTTTGAGAATAATATGAAAATTGTTATACGAATGGATGATATAACTCCCGGAATGGACTGGGGGAAATTTAACAGATTTAAGAAGCTTCTTGATGAAAATGGTATAAAGCCCCTTATCGGTGTAGTTCCTGATTGCAGGGATGAAAAGCTTGCAATTGATAAGAAAAGAGAAGATTTTTGGCAGCTGCTTTCAGAGTGGAAAGAGGATGGCTGGGTTATAGCACTTCATGGACTAAACCACCTTTATACCACAAAGTGTGGCGGGATGCTTCCACTTAACAGGCAATCCGAATTTGCGGGACTGTCTTATGATAAGCAGTATGAAATGATAAAAAAAGGAAAAGAAATCCTTAAAGAAAAAGGAATATCCACTGATATTTTTATGGCGCCTTCCCATTCTTATGATGACAATACTTTAAAAGCCCTTAGAGATAACGGATTTACAAAGCTGACAGACGGATTTGGCTATAAACCGTATTTGTGGAAAGACATTACCTTTTTCCCCATATCTGTTAATAAAAAGTCTGTCCTTAAATCTGATAAGGATGGAATAGTAACCTTTGTGGTTCATACCAATACCATGACAGACGCAGAATTTAACTTTTATAAGGATTTATTTATTAAGAGTAATAAGGTTGTATCCTATAGTGAGATGCTTAACGCAAAGCCTGATAATATGAGCTATGCAGGTCATATCAAAGAGAAGCTTACTGCCTTATCCAAAAGACAATTGGTAACCCTTCTTGGTTTTGTAAAAAAGCTTAAATAAAACAGACAAAAGAGATTATTAAAATGCCGGAAAAAACAAACAACTTTGCAACTGAATATTGTCAAAAGCCCGTAAGAGTCCTTCAGGTATTTGGAAGAGTAGGACTTGGCGGAGCTGAAAGCAGAATAATGGATCTTTACAGAAATATAGACAGGTCCAAGGTGCAGTTTGATTTTTTAGTGCATCACTCAGCAAGAGCTACGGGTAAAAAGATGCCTACATCAGAAGAACTCATGGCTGTAAGAGAACAGGAATACTTTGATGAAGAAATAAAGAGCCTTGGAGGAAATATATATGTTATTCCCAGATTTGAAGGCTTTAATATCCTGTCTTACAAAAAGGCTGTAGATAATTTTTTTAAACTACATCAAAATGAGTGGGTATTTGTTCAGGGACATATAACCAGTACCTGTGCAATATATCTTCCCATTGCCAAAAAATATGGCGCAAAAGCTGTGGCTTCTCATGTAAGAAGCGCAGGTACTGATCCGGGAATAAAGGGACTTGCCACAAAGTTTCTTAGGATCCCTCTTAGAAAAAAGGGCACTGTGGATTACAGCATAGCCTGTTCAAGAGAGGCAGGAATTGCCGTTTATGGGCAGCAAATGATGAATGAAGGAAATGTTAAAGTTATTCCTAATGCCATAAATGTGGAAAGATATTCCTATAATGAGGAAGTCAGAAATAAGATAAGAAATGACCTTGATATACAAGATGCTTTTGTGATCGGACATGTGGGAAGGTTTCATTATGCCAAGAACCATGAGTTTATGATCAAAGTTTTTAAGACTCTTTTAGATAAGCTTTCAGGTGTGGAAAGAGGCAGATATCGTCTTATGCTTCTTGGAGAGGGGGAGCTTATGGATGCATCTAAGGCACAGGTTAAAGAGCTTGGCATAGAAGAAAATGTTATGTTTATGAATAATAAAAGTAACATTTATGATTATTATCAGGTAATGGATTATTTCCTTTTTCCATCAAGATATGAGGGACTGCCGGGAACTGTGGTGGAAGCCCAGGCAGCAGGACTTAAATGCCTTATATCAGATACCATTACAAGAGATGTTGATGTAACAGATCTGGTTGAACGTATGAGCATTGAAGAGCTTCCTGAAAAGTGGGCTGACAGGATATATGAAGATATAATACATCCGGGTGATATTGCATCCGACAGAAAAAAATCTTCGACAAAGCTTTTGAATCAGATAAAGGAAGCGGGCTTTGATTCAAAGGCCCAGGCGAAGATGATGACTAATTTGTATTTAAAGGGCAGATTTGATAAATGAAAAATTTACTTTTAATGGTACCGATGCTGCATCAGGGTGGATTTGAAAGAGTCTGCGTACATACTGCAAGACTTTTACAGGATAAATATAACGTTACTATATTGATATTCAGTTCAAAGGATATTAATTATGATGTAACTGGACTTAATGTGGTAAACATAGATGTTCCCAGTAGTAAGGGAATCCTTAACAAGGTCTTTAATGTATTTAAGAGAAGCAGTAAGGTAAGAAAATATAAAAAGGATAATAAGATAGATATTTCCTATAGCTTCGGCTCATCTGCAAATTATGTAAATGTATTGTCAAGGGCAGGGGAAAAGACCCTTACGGGACTTAGATGTTCAACTGATATGGAGAGTCCAAGGCAGGTAAAGCTTTTTTGCAAAAAGTCAGATAAGGTTTTATCCTGCTCCAGGGATATATTGATGGAGCTTAAGTCTTCCTACAATTACGATAAAAGTGAGTATATCTACAATCCTTTGGATGTTGAGGGTATAAGACAAAAGGCTTTGGAAGAAATAAGTGATTATCCCTATACTGATGAGGATTTTGTAATATCCTTTATGGGACGTGATGATTATATAAAGGGTGTATGGCATCTTATAAAAGCTTTTTATATTGTTCACAAAAAACATCCCAAAACCAGGCTCATAATACTCGGAGCCGGAAATTATACGGATGATAAAGAACTGGTGAAGGAGCTTGGAATAGATGACAGTGTGACCTTTACAGGAGTCAGGAAAAATCCATTTCCTTATGTTTATAGGAGTAATCTTTACGTACTCTCATCAAATCATGAGGGCTTTCCCAATGCTTTACTGGAAGCTATGGCCATGGGAAAGGCTGTAATAGCAGCCGATTGTAAAACCGGACCGAGGGAAATAGTCCTTTCTGATGAGCAGTATCAAAAGCTTATGAATACTGATGGTATAAATCATAAGATTCCGGAGGCTATTGAAGGCGAATATGGTGTGCTGATACCGGATATGAGTGAAATTCCAAATCGGGAAGCTTCTCATCTTGATGAAGAGAAAATACTTTCTGATGAAATACTTAAGATGGTAGAAGACAGAGAACGTTTAAATAATTACAGCCAAAAAGCGTATGAAAGAGCACTGGTTTATACACCGGAAAAGTATAAAACAGAGCTTGATAATATATTAAAGAGGGTTTGATATGCATTATAAAGTTGTTGTATTTGGAGTTAAGGATACTTCAGAAAACATAATTGATTTTATTCAGAAGGAAATCTGTCCTGTGGATCTTGTTATGACAATAGCACCAAAGGTTACAGAAAAAAATCAGGTTTCAGGCTTTAAGGGTTTGTCTTTCCTTACAGATAAATACGGAATTCCTGTATTTGAAGCAGACAGTTATTTCCTGACAGATGATAAGACTCAGAAATTTATATCAGAGAATACCTTTGATATTGGAATCGTCATGGGATGGCAAAGACTTATTCCTAAGTCTGTTCTTGATGTATTTGCAAAGGGAATATACGGCTTTCACGGCAATTGCGGATACCTTCCCTTTGGCAGAGGAAGATCTCCTCTTAACTGGTCTGTGATATTAGGAGATACCAGATTTAATCTTAATCTCTTTAGATATGATGAACATGCTGACAGTCCTAACGTATTTGCAACTCAGATGTTTTCCATAAATGAGCATGATGATATCAGAACAGCCCAGTACAAGAATATGATCTGTTCCAAGAATCTTATAAAAAAGCTTCTTGAATGCTATCTTCAGGGCGGTGATATTCCGATCAGAACGGATTCCAAGGATTTTGATTCCTGGTACAACAAGAGAACTGCTGCAGACGGTAAGATAGATTTTCATGACAGAACAAGAAATATCTACAATCTTATAAGAGGGGTAGCGGCACCCTTCCCCGGAGCTCTTTGCTATGTTAAGACAGATGATGGAAACCAGCATGAGGTAAAGGTATGGCAGGCCCATCCTTTTGATGAGATGATGGATTTTTCAGCCTATGCACCGGGAGAGGTTATAGATATTTTTGATGGTAAGCTGGTGGTAAGGTGTGTTGACGGATCTCTTCTTATAGACTGTTTTGAATGTGATGTGACTATAGATAAAAATATGATTTTATATTAAAAAGCTTATAAAGCTGTGATCATAGGAGTTGTATTGTGAAAAGAATTGCATTTCACTTAAATTGCCTTGCAAGAGGCGGAGCTGAGAGAGTTGTAAGTAACCTTGCCAATCAGTTCGCTTCTAAGGGATATGAAGTGTTTATTGCCACAGAGTGGCAGGAAGAAGATGAATACCCGATAGATGATGCCGTTAAGAGGATACATGTAGGTCTTCGGGATGAGGATGAGAAAAAGGGAAGAATTACAAAGTTCTTCCTTAGGATCAAATATTTAAAAGAGTTTGTTAAAGAATATAAACCGGATGTGCTTATTGCTTTTGCCCAAAGAGCTAATTACAGAGCACTTATGGCGGCAGGCAACAGCGATATTCCTGTGGTTATATCCATAAGGACAGATCCTAAAGGCCATTATGATGCCATCAGTGATAAGATTCAGATTCCATGGCTCTTTCCTAAGGCAGCAGGCTGTGTTTTTCAGACCACAGGACAGAAAGAATTCTTCAAACCCTATTTGCAGGATAATTCAAGGATTATATTAAATCCCATAAATCCTAAATATATAGGTGTTGAGAAGCCTTTGGAAAGAGAAAAGTCAGTTGTCCATCATGCAAGGATAGTTGATTTCAAAAATCAGCCCATGCTCCTAAAGGCATTTATAAGGGTTCATGAAAAGCATCCTGATTATGTCCTTAAGATTTACGGCGATGATTCTCATGATGGAACAAGTGATATACTTAATAAAATAATCAAGGATAATAATGCCGAAAACTATATATTCCTGATGGGTGGAAGTGACTGCCTTGAAAAAGAACTTCCTAAAGGAAGTGTATATGCCTTTACATCTGACTGGGAGGGACTTCCTAACTCACTTATGGAAGCTATGGCTCTTGGAATGCCTATAGTTGCCACAGATTGTCCTTGCGGTGGCCCTGCGACAATTATGACTAATGAAAAGGATGGACTGCTTATTCCCATTAAAGATGAGGATGCTCTTACAGATGCTATTAACAGACTTATTGAGGATAGGGAGTTGGCGGAAAGACTTGGGGATAATGCAAGACACCTTTCTGACAGAGCCAATGGGCAGGCAGTGTTTGAACAGTGGAGAGATTATCTTGAAGAGGTTATAAAAAAGGCAGGCAGGTAATTACCTGTAAATAAATATATATACTGATGAAAAGAGGTAAATATTATGTTTTCATATGATGATTACAGAGAAATATTAAAGCTTATAAAAGAGTCCGGCAGATATGCAACCTATGAAGAAGCTCTTGAAAAAGACGAGTTCATTATTATGCGTCATGATGTTGAGTATTCTGTAGAAAGAGCTTATGCACTTTCAAAGGTTGAAGAGAGTATGGATTTCAGATCCACATTCTTTTTTCAGTGGACTAACAATTCCTATAATATTTTATCCAGAAAAAACCGTGATATCCTGACAGATATGCATGAGAGAGGCCAGATAATAGGTCTTCACTTTGCCCTTAACGGTATGACAGATATGAAGCTTGTAAGAGAACGTATAAAGCTTGAGATGGAAATGCTTAGCGATATGCTGGGATTTGAAGTTAACTGGTTTTCAGTCCACAGACCTTCTAAGGATATTCTTGCTGAGAATATTAAGCTTCCGGGTATTTTAAATGCCTACCAGGATGAGTTCTTTACCTTTGATCCTAAGGCAACACCGGAGTCAGATCTTGAAGTTAAGTATATGTCTGATGCCAATCATATCTGGAGATACGGTTATCCTGATGCAGAGAATATTAAAAATCATAAAAAGATTCAGATTCTTACTCATCCTTTTGCATGGACCAAGAAGGGATATGATAATCAGGAAAATTACAGAACTCTCATAAATGAAAAATATGTTGAGCTTCTTAATTCCATAGATAATGAATGTAAGGATTTTGGACCACTTAGAGATAATTTTGA
>JAILBM010000403.1 GCA_024680925.1 Butyrivibrio sp. | reverse complement strand
TGTGATAATTACAACCATATCAAATACATTTATCATATCAATTTTAAAATCTATTAACCGTTTTCCAATATAGCTATAAAAATATCCTAAGGTTAATCCAAAAGCCAAATCTGTATATATCGTTGTTGTGAGTCCCAAGGTATAATCTGCTAATATATATGTCATGGCTATTGAAGCTAATATAACAAACATTCCTATAATAAAGGATTTAAATACAGTAAGAAAATCATTACTTTTCTCTGTCTTTTTTTCTTCTAATTGATTATCTTTAATTAAATCCAATGCAGGAAAAAATAAGGAAATCATAAAAAATTGTAAACTCAAATAGACAGTCGACTCTTTATAGCCACCATCTATCAAACATGCGATATATTCAATTACCGTCATTAAAGGAACATAAGATTTATGGGCAAATTCATGTGTAGATACAAAATAAAAATTATTCAGTCGACACATTTCTTTTATCATTGGTCCCCAATGAGAATATTCATCAGAATAAACAAATAGTCTTCCATTATTAATTAAATATAGAAGCAGATAAATCAAAACTATTAAATAAATATCAGGTTCTGCTATAAAGTTAATCAATTGTATTTTTAGTGATTTTTTCTCTATATAAACTTTAACGATAGCTATAATGCATGGTACGACTATTCCCACAACAACACCAATCCTTAGGTCTCCAAAAATCATACCAAAAACCATTGTTATAATCCCATGCAACATTAATGCAATAGGTAAAGAACTGGCTATACTCTTTTTTCTAAAAAGAGCGACTGTCGTTGATATAACAATGTAATATAATAATAGCATTCTTATCCCCTACAACCTTTTTATTTATATTAAGTATTATTGAAATGTCTCTTGTACTTTTTTATAACTCTCCAAATCTCCTATATCAAATCTATGCCCTTCACTACCATCATGCTTAACCATCTTCCATGCATACATAGGAGTTTTATGAGAAAGCCACGCAGCATAACTTCCGGGAGCATCAAAGCCGCATCCATCAGCTATTGCTTCTTGTATTCTTTTTATATCTCTACCAAAGTAAAAATAAAATGGCGGTACAGCAAGATTGCCCTTAGGTTCTTTTGGTTTTTCCTCATAACTTGTTATTTTACAGGAATCATCAATTGTTATAATAGCTGTTTTCTGCTGCTTTTTAAGTTCATTTTCTTCATGACAGGTTATACATGAAGTTCCTTTGTTCAAAGCAAACTCAATAAAATCTGAAAGTTGAAAATCAATTACATTATCTCCGGCAACAACCAGATATCCCTCTTCATCTTTAATACTCTCTTCACACTTATCCAGTGCAAACTGAATATCTTTTACTGCCCCAAGTCTATGCTCATTATCTGTTGATCCATCATCCACTATAGTTATTGAAGCTGCGTACTTTTGCTCTTTAGACCAATTGTTAAAATGATCGACAAATTTATGGTTACTTACAATAATTATCTCTGTTACCCTATCACCTACTGTATCCAGAATCCAATTTAGTATTGGTTTATCAGCAACCTTCAGAAGTGGCTTTGGAAAATTTTCAGTTAACGGATATAATCTTGTGGCATATCCTGCTGCCAGTACAATACATTTCATTTGTTATTCTCCTAACTTATGCATAGCCATAACTCCATCTGCACTCTTACAAAAACAACTACAATATTTACCTTCAAGAGATGGATATTCCTTAAGATATGCACTGCGAACATTATATTCTATTTCTTCTTTTTTACTTGGATCAATAAGTGCCATACAACATCCTTTAAATCCGGCTCCGGAAAATCTTCCGCCATATACCCCGGGTGTCTCCCTCATTATCCAATAAAGGCTTATGAGTTCAGGGCATCCACACTCATATAAACCGATAGAGCTTTGGCCACTTTCGAACATAAGCTTTCCGTATTTTACAAGATCACCTTTTTTCCATGCATCGGCGCCTTCCCTTGCCCTTCTCATCTCGCTATAGAAATGATCGGTTCGTTTGCAAAAAGTTTCCGGTAATCTGTCTCTGTATGCCATATATATTTCAAATGGAACCTGTCTCAACCTGGTATCCGACAATTTATTATATTCTATTCCTGCATATGCCATCAGATAATAAGCACTTGCCTTGCATTCATCAACTCTCAAATTATACTTACTGTTTGCAAGACTTCTTTCCAGCCCGCTGAAAAAAATAGCAATCTCATAATCCGGCATACTTTCTGCCTGTCTTATTTGTTCATGCTCATAGGTTTCACAGTCAAGATACAACAAAGAATCCTTTTCGCAAAGAACTTCACAGCTTTGGTCAAGGATTCCGCAATTTACACCAACATATAAATTCTCAGTACGCTTGGCATATCTTATGTATTCATCTGCTTCCAATTCAATATTATTAACACTGCATAATGCCTGCAGAAAACAAATTGTAACAGCTGCAGAAGATGACAATCCTCCTATCGGAAGAGAGCCTTCTATAACTCCACAAACACCATATTTAAGAGGATATTCCTCGCTTAGCATCTTGGCTGCACCTCTTAAATAATCAGCCCAGTCTCCAACCTTTTCATCCTGTACTTCTCTTACATGAAATTGGACTCTGTTTGGAAAATTAAGAGACTGAACCTCTACTACACCATTGTTTTTTCGTCCATAGGCCATGTGTATGCCTTTATCAATTGCCATACCATTTACAATGCCTCCCTGGTGGTCGATATGGGCACCAAGTGGTGATATTCTATAGGGGCAAAAGGCTATTCCATCCGGTTCTCTTAAATATAAAGAATAAAATTTTTCTACACTATTTTTTGACATGCTATTCAAAATATAATCCCCACTACAATTTAAATATATACTTGTTTTAATTTAAAAACTCTTATTTTCAAAAATATATGTTGGATTATCATTTCCCGACTTCCATAATAAGTCATACTGATTATTATCCAAAAACTCTTTAACCTTCTTGTCCTCAATGTTCTTTGTAACAAATAATTTAGGTTGATTTTCATTCAAATCATTCCAGTACTGATCCATATACTCAGGAACCATATCACAAACCGGAGTTTGATAGGAGAATCTTGATGCGGACAATCTATGTGTTACAACATAAATCCAGTCAGAATTCCCATATACCGAAATATAATCTTCCTCATCTGAAAAATTACTAATAACTTCAACTATTTCTTTATTCTCCGGTGCCATTTCTTTAGGCTCAATTACTGTTTTTGCAAAATTTAATGATGCATCCATCCATACCGGAATAACCATAAAGATCATAATATAAAATATTCCAACTAAAAATATAGGAGCAGCAACACTATCCTTCTTTTCCCATATAAGAGAAAGTGGATATACATATATAGGAACGAAAATCATTGCATAATGAGCTGATTTCCATCCTGACATACTTGTAAAAACAAGAGTAATAATAATATATGCCAAATATACAATATCAAGTAATTTTCTTTCTTTGTATATTTTGTAGCATATCAAAGCCACAGATATGATAATAAATGTTTCCTTGGCAAACCTGTCAAAGGTATCTATTCTTCCAATTATAGAGGTATGTCCTGCCTCAACCGAAGAATAAAACATATTAAAATTAATATAAACTTCTACAAAATCACTTAGAATACCATTCATTCCCATCCATATAACAAATGGTAATACTATTATCATTATTCCTATTAAAAAAAGACTTATGAAATGTATTATATCTTTAATGTTTTTTTCTATCAGGCATTTTAATAAGACTCCAATACAAAATGCCACCCAAAGAGTTGCCATATTAGCCCTCAACATCAGTACCGCACCAAAGCACATTCCGCAAGCAATCAGTCTTATTCCGGTTATTTTCTGATTTATAAAATAATCCAAAAAAATATATGTGGCAAATCCTATAAAAAACATTGCATATTCTTCAACCAATCCACCACCATAAAAATACTCATATAATGGGGTTGTAGCCACAAATACAACAACAACAGATGATATTTCAGAACATTTTAATCTTGCAATTTTATAAAAGATTACCAATGTAAGAAATACAAATACAAATTCAATAATCCAGCTACCACGATAAAAAGATATTTTCATACCGATATAATCAAGGAAATATATCAAAGGTCCTTTATGATCAAAAACATCTTTATATGGCAACTGCCCTTTTGACATGGCAAATGCAACATATTTAAAGACAGATGCATCAACCCCGGTTACATCTTTTTTCATTATTCCTATTGGACTATATTCTAATTGCAATAATGTAGCAACCAATAAAGAACATACAATAGCTATTTTGTTTATAAATACGTTTCCCTTATTCAAAACTTTCACTTATTACTCCCACAACATTAAAGCAATTATAATTCCTTAACTCAGATGCATATAAAAACACTATTTCAATAATTGCAGTTTCAAATCATTACCGTCAGCATTTATTACAGAATATATATGATTAGGTTCAAACTCTGTAGGATCGACAAACAACTCCGCATAGTACTCTTGAAAATCATCTCCTATATTTTCTATATAGACATAATTATATTCTCCATCAAGAAGCATTTGTTTTACTTCATCTACAGTATACTTTTCACCACCATATTCCTCTATATACCAGGTTGATTTGAAGAACCAACAACCCCGGCTGAATTCTACCTTGCATTATACTATCGTAGCATACTTTCACCATCTGTATCGCTTGTGTTATGCTACTTTTTCCGACAGAATTTTTACCCATTAAAATTGTGAGTTTATTAAGGTCAATCCATCCCGAATCAGAAAATGCTTTAAAATTTGTAAGTTTAAAAGATGTTACAATAAAGTCATCTTCGTTCTCCTCATTTGATCTCTCCCGTAACGATTTTCCGTCATATATTAAATCATTTTTCATTTTTATTTTTTCTCCAACAAAATGACATAAATTGAAAAAATATTGTCCGTAAGTTTTTCCATTATTGAAAAAATATGAATTTCTCTATCACCAAACTGAAATAGCGGTGCTGGTTGCTTCATTTTAGTTAACTTACCTGCTTTCCAATTTATAAATGTAAATAACACCTTATTACCATCAACGCTTTCCTTAATGATATTTTGTAATTCTGAGTCATCATTTTGACAAACATATTCTATAGCAAAATCATGAACTGACTCCTATAGCTTGATAGTTATGGGCATCTCATATTCAGGAATAAAAATATGTTTTGAGTCTAATACGTTATAATTATTTGTTGAATATGTAATTTCCATAGCATACCACCTCCACAAATTATCTATATAGCTCAAGCTTTATAGTGCCATCATCTTGGCTAAATACTCTGTATATATGATTAGGTGCAAAATCATCCGGATTGTCAAATAAATCAGCATAGTATTCTTGGAAGTCGTCCCCTATATTTTCTATATAAATGTAATTAAATCCGCCATCACTAAGCTGATTCTGCACTTCTTCAACAGTATATTTATCTCCGCCGAATTCATCCACATACCATGTACCTGCAGTACTTGACGCAGGTGCAACCTCATAATAAAAATCATCTGAAGACTTAGCATTACTTAAATTAGTATCCATCAAATAGATCTTGTCACCAAATTCAAACGTAACTCCTTCTAAAGCAATAAATTCATGCTCAACATTTTTATCAAGCATTTCTGTAAAAATAGTACTGCAATCAAAGAATATTAGTAAAAATACAGATAAAACTATCACTACCATCTTATAAAGCTGTTCTTCAAGCTTTAAATTTCTAAAAGCAAAATCCCAACTAAGAATTAAAAGCATACACCAAAACGCAGCTATATATCTTGGTTCAATCGCAACTGAAGCAACCTTGTAAGTCTGTGCATAGCAATATCCTGCCAGTCTGAAATATTGGTACATAAGATAAGCCACAATTGCAAACTGTATCATTTTCATTCCGTATGCAGATGCAATTTCAGAATGGCAATTTTTCTTGGAAGTCATCCATTTCCATAAGCATACTACCAACAGCAGAAATAATGCTATTACAATTCTAAAACTATGTCCAAATAAAAGAGCAGAACTTGTAACCTCATTACCAAAAGTTGTCGAATCATGACCTATAAAAGATTTTATGGTTAAAACCACAGCATCCTTTTTTTTGCCAGCATCTGAATCATAAAATATGATCACAGCAGTAAGTGCTGTAAAGTAAACTCCAAGCAACAAATAAACCGGCAGCCTATATAATCCTTTTAAAACTGCGAGATGCATAGCACCAATCGCAATAGCAATAACAGCAAATCCCAATGCGAACAACACATATCCCACAGTTCCATGTTTCAATACCTTTAACGCCAAGCCTACAAATCCTATATTTTCACCGCTTGTAACCTGTAAATATATATCCCATGACAAATATACAATTCCAGAAGCAACTACAACGGCAATTATATATTTAGCAATCCTCTTATCAAGCCTGTGATTCAAAAACAATTCTGTAGCTATAACAATAAAAGTAAACAGTGCAATATTAATAATACCGGTCTGTTTAGTTAATGACATAATGCATGCACCAAATATTGATGATATTAAATAGAATATGTCATTTTACAATCTATAATTTCTATAATTAATACATATGCAAAAAGGTAAAATAAAACCAAATCTTGGTGTAAATTAGAATACCCCATATATCTAATCATAATATTGGCCATGAAATATGGTGCTACCAATATCAGAACCATTAAAATAATACCGTTCTGCTATTTTCTCTTACCGGTTATATATCTATATGTCGGAATAAGGAGACTGACCATTATGAGTTGCTGTCCCCACATCATCATGCCTACCGACAATGTAATCCAAAGCTTGGTTGTATAATAGCACCAAAGTGATATTGCTGGAGGATATTTCCATGAAAGGTCGGTAGTAAGTTCTACATTAGAATAGTCAGAAAGCATATAGAAATACTTAACGACAATTGCCCAATGATGTCCTTCATCGGTAACTTCATTAAAAAATCGACCTAAAGAAACCACCAAAAAGTACGCCGCAAATATCAAAAAGAATAAAAATCCTATGGTAAAAACACTTTTGGCAAAGCCTTTTTTATCTCTCATAAACAAAAAAACACTATAGATTAAGCACCCAGCACTTACGCAATAGCTAATATACAATCCCGGAGTAAATGTAGTAAATAGCCCGGATACATAAAGTAGCGATATTATTATAAATATCGCTACACTAATCATTTCTTCAATTTTCTTATTAAATTTTACAGCAAGCACCGCTGCGATAGGTAGTATTGTTATTACCGGCATTTCAATCCTCTATAATTTCATTTAAATATTTTCATCATTTTTCTTAATGGTGCTGTCAATTTCCAACTTTTACTATTAATTGTATTTTCATAAATCTCTCTTAAATGAATATACATTTCCTTATACTTTAGTTGTTCTGAAACCCTTGTAATATTGTATAGCGATTCAAGATTTTCGATATCTTTTACCTTTTTTTCAAATTCAATATATTTTTCTTTT
>JAILBM010000392.1 GCA_024680925.1 Butyrivibrio sp. | reverse complement strand
TTTATGAAAAGTAAACAGTGCCTTGAAATCGGTAAGATACAGTTTTCTTTTGTTGATTCAGAAAATCCAAAAAACCACATTGACGTTTATATGTCTGCCGAAGAATTTGGAGCACTTCTAATGAGCTCAGTTAAAAATGGTTTTCTTTTTAAGGCACTTATTTCAGAAAAAGGCAAGGGTGATAAATATCCGAAAGCTGTATGGGTATCACCGATTGGAGGTAACGGAACCGGTAATAACGGAAAACCTATATCCAGATATTTTGAGATAAGTCCGAGCACAACAAGCGAGGTCCTTTTTACAGCATACTGCTTTCCTGCTGAAAGAAGCAGCACAGGTGCTTTTATTAAAATCAAAGGATCTAAACCACTTTTTGCTCTCCGTGTAGCCTGCTCATTTAACGACCTAAAAATACTTCAGTATAAATGGTCATTTTTGGAATCTGATTATATGTCAAAAAAATACTCTTTAAAGAACATGACTCAGATGCGCTCACAGGAAGGACCAGATAAAAAAACAGACACTCCTATTAGTGAACAAGGAAAAGAAAAGACATCAACAAATTCATTTTCTTACAATTCAGGTGATGATGATGTACCGTTTGTTGGCACTGATAATACAAAGCCTTCAAACGATAAGGAAAACCTTATTGAAACCAAGATGGCTACTATAAAACTTGTTGCTACAAGTGTCCTTGAAACTGTCCCTGGGAAAAACATCAAAGTATGTCATGTAACAGAGGACTCCATAGAAAAAAGACTTATATGTCTTATGGACAAAATAGCCGACTCCAAAAAATTTGAGCAGTTTGAAAATCAGCTCTACCAGAGAGTGTCTTCCAAACATTCTCTTGAATTTAAGGCAGAAGTCGTAAAGAAGGGAAATGACCTTTACTTTACAAAATTTGCCTAAAACAGTTCTTTTATCAAAAAACAGCGATCTGTGATTGATGATTCTACATCATTCACTGACCGCTGTTTTTATTATTAATTCCCCATTATCTGACAAAGGATATCATACTGGAAGCTGAAATCTATCTGTCCCATATATTTTCCCTTGATCATATCTGCACTTATATATGGCTCCTGCCAGTATCTTGAATCATTTGAATTTTCCCTGTTATCTCCAAGTACAAAATAACATCCTTCAGGAACTTCAAACGTCTTTGTACAGTTTGTTTCAACATCTGTATCTATATAAGCTGTTTCATCGCAGAACTGATTGTTTATGACAACATAACCGTCTTTAAAACTTATAACATCTCCGGGGACACCTATTATCCTCTTTCCAAAGTACGCACCATATTCCTGGGAATAAAATGCGATTACATCTCCTCTTTGCGGCTCACTGTTTATGTATGCAAGCCTGTTATAAAAAACCGTATTTCCAACCTTAAGAACAGGATCCATTGATTCACTTTGTACAACAGATACCATTATCACAAAGGACAGTACAAAAAATGCTGCAGCAAGTGGAACTCCAAATGAAAGAACGTCCCATATAATATCAGGACCTTTTAGGATATCCTTTTTTTCTTTCTTTGAAAGACCTGAAATATCAACATTGTCATATGCCGAATATTTCTCATCTGCCTTTTCTTTTTTCTTTTCGTATTTTTCAGGATTATTCTTTCTTTTAATGATCTCAATCGTATATATTACAAGAAGTCCTATAAGTGAAGCACATATTATTATCTTAAGCCAGGGCACCGGCTTTTCTTCCGGAATTATCTGTTCTACCGCTATATCATATTCTGTTTCGTTACCAGCTTCATCAGATGCTATTACTGCTATCTGGTTTACGCCTTCCTTAAGGCTGTAATCATACTTGAATGTATTGTCGCCTTCCACTTCTATCTCGGCATTGTTGATCATAAGCTTTGAAAAGTCATTTACAGCACCTTCAATCGTTATGTATTCATCCTGTGTGACAATGTCCTCGTAGGAAGAAACAAGTTCAAGAGATGGTCCTACAACATCTTTTGTAACCGAGTATGAAGTTGACCTCATATTATTATCTTCATCAACGATGTAAGTATATATATCGTTTTGCCCAACTTCCAAAGGAACTTCAAATTCATATGAACCGGTTTCCAATAGATCTGTTTTTTCGACCTGTTTTCCATTAACTTCTATCTGGACATGATATTTCTCATTAAGAGCGCATGTTACAAGTATGCTGTCATGATTTGTTATTGTCAGCTCTTCGTATGTGACCGTTGCATCAGGATTATTGTCAAATTTATATGTATAAGAATTGGCGGCACCTTCTACGGATGAGCTTACAGAAGGAACTATCGTTACCATGATCTCTTCTATGCTTGTATCAAGCGGGCACATATAACTGTTACCCTGTACTGTCTGGGAATCTATCTTTTGAAGGTTCTTTGCGTTTATAACCTCGATATTTATGTTTCCACACGTTGTATCAGTCCACTCAGCAACAAAATTATCATCCTTAAAATACATCTTAAGTCCTGCTATGTCTGTTGCAACCGTTATACCCTTATCAACTGATACAAGGCTTTCTGTTGAGCCTTCAACCTTTACCTTAACAGGACTTATTGATCTTTGGCCTGTAATATCATTATCCGTCTGCTCTTCTGTTTCTTCGGATGAGCCCTCCATAGAAGCAGAAGCTCCTTCAATAGCATTTGATGTTCCTTCAAGGGAACTGTCATTTGAAGGAAGAGTTATCTTTACCTCCCACTGCCCCACTTCTACATCATCAACAACACAGCTTACAATATTCTCTGATTCAAGTGTACCCTTATACTCTTTATCTGATGGTGATTTAATCACAACAACATAATCATCATAATAATCAAATGTCAGAGTAAATCTAGCAGAAGTGTAATTCTTGTTTATAGGTACCTGGACAATCTTTTCCTCTTCCGCATAAGAACTTATGAAATAGCCATAAAATAAACACGTAAATAATACTGCCACTGAAGCTAATAACCTGACTATCTTTTTCATTTTTGACCTCTTTATATAATTTTTGAGTATATTATATCGTTATATATTATCAGTGTCAACGAAACAGCTATTATCTAAGGTTTTATTTATGCTCTGTTCACTGTGAACATATATTTTCTCATTATATTCAATTATCCTTTATTATCAGGCATATTGCACATTTTAGCTTACTATAACCATAAAAAACTTTATACTTTTATTTTAATTTATGATAGAATGCAACTAGGCATGAAATAAATTCTTATGAGGCAAGTAATTTTTTTAATGGGAGACATATTATGAATCCAAATGAAATAACTGGTGCAAGATTAAAAAAACTTAGAACTGATAATGGCTTAAATCAGCAGGAATTTGCTGAAAAGTTTTCAGAATTTGTAGGCAGGGAAACTGTTCTTTCAGTAATGACAATATCCAACTGGGAAACAGGAAGGAAGCTTCCACCTGCTGATACTATCATATGGATCAGCAGATTCTATAACGCTTCTGCTGATTATATCCTTGGACTTTCAAATGAAGAAGTAACTGATCCAAAGGCTCCAAAGGATAAGAAAAAGATAACTTCAATATCATCACAGATAGAAATTCCTTTTAGTGAGCTTTCCAAGTATAACGGTCAGCCTGTTTTCCTTACATTCCCATCAGGAACAATGGCTGCTCAGTGGGCTCTGCTTGATTATAACAAAAAGCTCCTTATCTGCAGGGATATGAAGATAGCTCTATCTCCATCAATCAAATATAGCATTACTACTCCTCCGGAGCTTGTAACTATTCAAAGCCTTGCTCATCACTTTATAGGCTTTGAGGATATGATGAAAATGGAGCATGTATATGTTGAATCATTATCTCCAGATCCATACCTAAGAGGTCAGATATCTGGCTGGTATCATCACACGCCAAACAAGACCTGTCTTGTAAACGAGCTAGGAATGACGTTAAGCTATGAAGGTATTGATGTTGCCTACAGAGTTCTTGATTCAAAAAAATCACCTAAAAAATAAATATCTGAATACTCTTTTGAGTGCATGCACTTTGCATGCACTCTTTTTTATTGATTTAATTATATTATTTGATATAATATATCTATTATTAAAGGAGGATATATTAAAAAATGGCT
>JAILBM010000387.1 GCA_024680925.1 Butyrivibrio sp. | reverse complement strand
GACAGTTATACAAATCTATTTAGTTCAAAAGGGCATGAAAAATATGTATCAGAGAATATATATTTTCGAAAATATAAACCTTTTATAGGTTTTCTGATTACTAATTTTAATGATTTTAAATTTGCAGATAATGATTATTATATAACCAACATGCTTGCATATCTTGGTTGGTTTATCAGGAAAAATTTTAAAAATAACGTCAGTTTTTGTTTTAGTAATGGGATTTTTATTATTTATTTAAAAGACTATGATGACATAAACAAATCCATCGAAAAAATACAGAAATATTTGGATGTTCCTTTTGTATTAGAAGATTATTCCTTTAACTTCGAAGTTAGCTTTTTCTATGACGGAAAACTGGAATTTGATAACTATTTTGATCTGAAGGACACATTATATATAGCAATTGAAAAAGCCAGAAAACCTTCAGGAAACACTGTTTTTGAAATAACAGAAGATATTAGACAGGAAGCTGTTAAGAGAAAAAATATCGAAGTTGCCTTAAAAGAAGCACTGGTAAATGAAGACAATGTTTTGGTTTATTATCAGCCTATTTTTTCAAGTTCTGAAGAAAAAGTTGTAGCTGCTGAAGCGCTGGTAAGATTATATGATGAAAAAAATGATACGATTATTTATCCGGATGATTTTATAAATCTTGCTGAGAAAAACAGAAGTATAATTAAACTTGGAATGATCATAATGAAAAAAGTTTGTCAGACAATTCATGATGTATATTTCTCAAAATTCGGAATTAAAGTAATAGAAATTAATTTATCACCTTATCAGTGTGCCTATGATAAACTTGCAGATGATTTTATAGGTATCATGGAGTCCTATAAAATCGATCCGAAAATGATTGGTCTGGAATTAACAGAGTCAGGCACTATGAATGAGACCGTTTTATATAATAATGTAAAGAGACTGATGGAATATGGTATTTGTTTTGCACTTGATGATTACGGAACCGGTTATTCCAATCTTGTTAATATGCTTAGTATACCTTTTTATATTGTTAAAATTGATAAATCCATCTGCTGGGACTATTTTAATAACAATAATAAGCTGCTGTTGGAAGTAATAGAGCAGTTTAAGACTCGAAATATGAATATTGTGGTTGAAGGTGTTGAAACTGAATATATGGCTAAAAAGCTGAAGGAATTAAATGTAGAGTACCAACAGGGATTCTATTATTCAAAGCCGATACCGGTTAGCGAATTTATAGAATATTTAAAGAAATAGAAGACTTTTGGGAGATATTTTTACATGTCAGATAATAAAAATAACGGTTCGTGGTATCAATAAGCGGAGATGAATATCTGCCATAAAAGGGAGGAAGCCGAGACACTTGGACTGTCTCGGCTTTGTTTTGTTAATGAAAAAGTGTTTTTATGAGGGGGAAATGTTGTTTCATTTCTTGATTATGAATATACATGCTCAACTTAAAATGAAGCTAAATAAGTTGTTAAGAGTTTGTGAAGAATTATATGAATTTAAAATAGTTGTGCGAAGTTATTATATTTATAAAAATAAAATACATGTTTTCCTCTACTTTAAATATAAAATACAATTTAAAACAATCTTTACCAATTAAATCATCAAAAATAAATCCAAATTAATGATTCCACCTGACTTTTTTGATAATATTGCACCTGTACTTGCAACAGGTGAAGAAGCTTATCTATTAAGTCCGATTCTTTATAACATAACCGGATTTCCTGAAATTGACATATTCTATGGTACAAAAGAAGTAATGATAGCTTATCTTGATGATTTTAAAAAAGTCTGTGAAAAAAACAATGTTAAATTAAATGTCCATTTCGGCAAAGATATGATGCATTGCTGGGGAGCCATGGAATTTGTTCCTGAAGCAAAAGCTGTTCGACAAGAATATTTTATGGCTTTGAATCCCGCAACCTCATCGCAGAGCCTATATCGAACACCTATGCGTTAAACAAGGATTTAGCGAATAGATATATTTTTATCCTGCACTGCCCTTGTGGTTAAATTGTCGGTTTAAGTGAAACATGAAAAATCTTTTAAGATAGAGGAGAAAAAAGTCAAAAGTTCGGCTTTTTTCTTTTTTTGACTTAAATATTTTAAGTGAAAAATGTATAGAAGCCGAACTTTTTAAGTGACTTTTTAAAAAAGCCGAATATTTTTAAGTGAAATCTGTATATAAGCCGAATATTTAATTTTGCACAATATAATGCATTCTTACAGTTTGATCTGTCATTCAAACAGTTTCCCTGCAGCCTCAGCAGCTGCATCAATTCGAGCTTCTTTATCTGAGATGTAATGCTTGGAAGTATCGATCGTACTGTGATGAAGGGCGTCCTTTATTGCATAAATATCCTTGGTTTCTGCATATACCTTTGTTGCGAAGGTTGCGCGCATTTTATGGGGTGAAATATTATCAGGAAGGCCTGCCTTTTCACAGTATTTTTCAAGCATTTTCTGTATAGCATTTACAGACATCCGGGTTCCCCTGGTTGAGATAAAAAGAGCATTTTCCCTTGATGATCCAACCAGCTGCGGTCTTGATTCAATAAGGTAATCAGTTATCGCATTAAATACCGGCTCAATAACGCGGACTTTGTCCTCATCGCCACCTTTTCGAACAATCCTCAGATAACGCTTTGTTTCATCTGTTTTGTCTATATCTGAGATGTTGAGTCCTACCAGCTCTGAAATACGCATACCGGTGCCAAGCAGCGTCATCATTATGGCAAGATCCCTTGAAACCATGCGTTCATTGTATCTGACTGCATGCTCAGTCATTTTGTCCTGATTTTTGATTGCATTTAAAAGAGCTGATACCTGAGAATCTGTAAGTCTGATCACGTCATGAGCTTTGATCTTTGGTCCTTCCGTCAGGGCCGTCGGATTTTTCGTGATCATTTCATTGCCCAGATAATATGTATACAGCGTCTTTAACACAGAAAGCTTCCTGCATTTTGCATTATTGGAAAGATCCTTGCCATTTTCGGACTTTGCAATGTATGATTCTATGTTGTTCTGGCGTAATTTCTCAAGATCGGCAACCTCAAGGAGCTTCACTGAATCCTTTTTTGCAATTACCTGCACAAACCTGAGGAAAACATTTATTTCATACATATATCCAAGGATTGTGTTCGTCGAGCGTCCTTTAGCAACCATATGGTCATAGAAATACTCAACAAATTCTGGCATTTCATTCAAAAGCTCGTTTATTTTCTCATTGTTCTTTATATCAAGCTGATCCCTGTATTCGTGGCTCATAATCATCCTCCCACTAAATTATAACACATCTTTTAACAAAACGCGCATTTAATAGAAAGATACAAGAGGTAATACACTTTAAACACCAAATAAAAGAAGCGGCTCACCCGCAAAAGTAACCGCTTCAAAAAGTAACAATTATATGGGGCATAAACCTGCCCTTTGCAACTCTTAGTATAAAGCAAGGGCATCCTAAAAGAAAGGGTTGAAATCATGAAAAAAGTATAAATCATCTTCATGTTTAACACTTGCAACACTATTGACTGAAACTATTTTATCATTTAATGTCTGGATGAGTTACTATATTCTACGAATGGCAGAAAGTCATCTACGGCATCTGTTTCTTCAGAAGTGGGTTCAAATAAGAGCCTTTCGTTAGAAAAACTCTGAAGAAATGGATCCTCGGCTTTAAACTGCTCTATTTTATTCAATAGGAGCAGACCTAACCTAGTCGGATCGTTATCAACCGATTCAGCCAGGTAAAGTAGCCCTTCAGGATTAAGGAGCCGTCCGCTTTTAATGTCGGCTCTTAACCTTTCATATCGTTTATACTCTTCTTTTGATAAATATCTTGCTTTTGATGACATATTATTGATGTTCTTTCTGATATTCAAAGATTGCGGCGCATATTGCCTGTGCATAGTCGCTTCTGAGCCCTGCCTGAGACAGATAGACAGTATTCCTTTTGACTTCGTCTGGTCCTAGTACTTCGCAGCTTATATACAAATTTGGCAGTGCAATGTAATAGCCATTGATATGCCTGCCATAAATAACCAAAATCTTCTTGTCTTCTATCTGTAATTTGAGTTCTGTGGTATTATCAGTGATGATAAAATGCTGTAGGATTTCAAAATTCATATTGCATTTGCTCTTCTGTGTGGGTTATCTTTTTATTAAGTATATCATTAAAAATATAATAACAGAATATGTGTATGGGGAAAATATGAATCAGGTAGAACGGATAGAACATTTTTATAGGGAGTTGTATAGGGATGACTTTATACTTACGCATGGATTTCAACGGCTTAGGTTTGGAACTCAAGAGTTTTATGCCTGCGCTTCTACTTTAAGATCTAAATCCGGACGAGAAATCACAGTGAGCTTCAATATTCATGATGAGGCTCCAGACGAGGCAGAGCTTGTGATCCAGCTTTTAAACAAGTCGTCAATGGAACAGATCAAGACAGTTGGGAACATGATTGCGCAAAAGCTCCATAAGGAAATAAAAATATATGAGGAGCCGGGATGTATTTCGATGGTATCATATTATGATATTGAGGACGTTCCGGGAATCATAGAGATGTTTAAGACAACTCTTGAAGAGATAAATAAAGTGGTGTTCTTTACTGTAAAACTTGATAATAAGGATTAATTACAAAAAGCGTCAGGGTCTACCGAAGTAGACAACCTGGCGCTTAATTGTTGCTTGAGGATTACATCATGCGATGTTTTCCTTCTTAGGCTCCTTTGGCACGGCGAAGGATGTAGTTTTCACCAAGCTCAAAGATTCCCTCCTCAGAATCATAATGATAGACATTATCGGAAAGTTTTTCACTAGGATGCACAGTAGTACAGTTTACTTCTTTTACCATACTAGTGAGCATCTCACAGTCAATCTCCCCATTTTCAGGAACCAGGAGAAGCTCATGAATACTGCTTGGAATGATATAAAAGCTTCCATGCATTTTCTCCACAGCTTTTTCAAAGAAATCGTCATACACAAGAACTCCTGCTCCGTACGTTCCAGATATATTTGATGCTATATAAATATTACTTGTAGCATCAAATGCACCTTCCGGGACCTCTCCACCAAGCATTCTCGTCATAAAAGATCCAAGATCTTTCATGGTAAGAGGATCGTTAAGAGGTGCATATGTAAGCGCATCGGAATGAAGCTGCTGTGATGTAACACCGAACTGATCCAGCAAGGTGTTTGTTACGAGAACCGTTCCTTTTCCCACCGGAGCATTGACAATAAAGCGATAAATGATTGCAAGGTCTTCAAGAAGCATGTGAGGGACTGTATCAAGCAGTTCCTTGTTGGTTGCTGCCGAGATAACCTCAACAATAAGGCTCTTCTTAACCTGATCATAATCATTTAATCCCTCCAGATCAAATTCGAGACCGTCTTTCTTGGCCTCTTCGAGATATAAACAAAGGTCATCAAAGACATCCTGGAAGGATACCTTACCACTGGCATAAGCCTCGAATGCTGCATCCATGTAAAGAGTAGGAGCTACTGAGCTTCCCTCTTCTCTTACTACAATGCCAAGGTAGCTGCCGTTGACCTTATCTACCTTTCTGATCTCTGTCTCGATGTTTTCGAATTTGTCTCTGAGTGCGCGTGAAACCTCCTCTGCAAAGGCTTCGATTGAGTTAATTGATTTGTTTTCCATGGTTTTTCCTCCTTCATGGTTGCTGTGCTTATAGAATTGATTTAAGGTTGCGTCTATAAGCGGGTTAATGGTTTATATTTACATAAAAAAAGAACAGACTTTAAAAAGCTGCTCTCTTCTCACGTATCATAGGGATACATGCTGCTTTGCCCAATGGCATAAAAAATAGCCGGACCAGTAAACTGATTCGACTTCTACATGCAACAATATAATAATAACTAAAAACATAATTATAATATAACTATTTGTGTACATTGTCAACATGAATTTCCCACGTAAATATTTCTCATATAAGGCATTACGCATATCTCTTACTCCCATCAGTCATTACATGCACATAAGGATTCAAGTACCTGCCCTATATCTCCATCAATGCATATTGCTCTATCTCTGATCATTTCAGGGCATTTGGGTATAAGTTCTGCAGGCAGTTCCTTCAGCACGCTGCCATTTTCAGGTAGTCGGTAAATACCGCCTTCATCTCTTACAAATCCCTGAGCTTCCATCGCCTTCAGCTCCAGTCAAATATTGCCTTGTGCAACTGAGCTAGAAGGTAGTAGCAAGTTAAAATGAGCAAGCAATACTGTAATATGTTTCTGACACTTTTTGTTTATATCCTTTTAAGTGCCCAAAAATGAACGGAAACAAGTTGAGCTATTTTGAAAGCGTTTTCATAACAAATCTGCAAAAGCCTCAATATTGCTGCATCTCAAACGTTTAAACATGTTAAAAAGCGATAAACAGTTTCCTATAATTTATAAAATGTTCATAATTTGTTAATAAAATTATTATAAAATGCAGAATGCATTGTTATTTAACAATGATTTTGGGGGTATTGATGTTATGTCAGAAAAGAATACTAAGGCAAAAAATGTGATTGACCGTTTTGCCAGGCTTAATGGGGCGCATTTTGACAATAAAACGGTGAAAAATATTGAAGCTATTCTTATTGCAAACAAAGACATTCAGGCAAATAAGGATTATTTCAATTATTCATCGTTTGGAAGTGATTCTATTGAAAAACTGTTGCCATATGTTTATAAGAGTTTCATTAGCAGTGAAAAGATTAGTGATGGAGTCATAAACCGAATGGTGATGCAGATCCTTAATGATAAAAAGACCCAGGATATTCTACATGAGACGCTTGATTCTGTGCTGGATTTTAACGGTGGAGAAATTGAAATAGGTGATGATGAAAAGAAAAAGGTACCGCTAGGACATGTCTATCATTACATATTGAAGAACCTTTATTTTACTGATGAAGAGGCCACAAACACAGATATATATGGAGATCTTGATTTAAACCAGAACCAGTATTCCTACAGAAAAAAGGAAGCCATAATGCTTTTCGGAATTACATTTTGGCATAAGTGCTTAAACTTGATAGATAACTGGAAAGAGATGCTTTGTAACGTCATGCAACAAGAAGGCAGAGATGATCTCAGGGATGACTGCGGATTTTGACGATTTGGAGAGTGTATTAGTACTCTCCTTTTTTTATGCCAGGAATGTGAGTTTTTTGTGGAGAAAATAGATAAGGAAAATAAAGTCAAAACAAGGTCAAAAAGGAGGGGATTGTTGGGGTTATTTGGATAAAAAGCTGCTACTGTTCTATTCTTATGGACTCAATTGAGAGTCAAAGCATAACTTTTAGATATATGGTATATTCTTCATGCTGTTTAAGCGCTGTTTGATGCACTATCACAGGGGTGTGGATACAGTATCAAAAGGCGATTTCATAGCAAGGAGGAATCAAAGGTAAAAAATAAGAAAAGTGAGGAGGAAGGAGTTTATTAAAAGATGAGTATATGCTGTGATAACTCAGCTTCTTGTGAGGAATCCAGGGGAGAAGAGAATTTTTTTGCCATTAAGAAAGTTTATGAAGGGTCTTTCGATGGCGAAACATGGTACAAAGCAGGGGATATTGTGTACTATGGGAGCAAAAAAAAGAGGATGCTTAAGTCAGTTATTCTTGAGGTTGAATTTGATGGAAGCATTCTTGTTGAGAATGAAAAGGGTATCTTTTCATGTAGTGTTCAAGAAATGAAGTCTGGACATATGGCTTTGGGGAAGCCATATGATTCTGATCATGATGGAGTTTTTGCTGTTAGATATAGGGAACAGTTTACCATTGACTTATCCAACTGGTTTTCTGTGGATCAGATATGTATTATCGCGACTGATATACTGACATATGTTGGCGCAAAGATAAGTAATGTAATGCCTAACGGCAACATTCATATATCCTTAGATGGTGAAGAGGAAATTGTTCACTATTCCGAAATAAGGGATATTAAAGACTTTTATGATAATACACGTTATCTCTTTATAAAAAAAGACCGAGGGAAAAACCCCTGCGATTGTAAAAGAACGGTTTATAAATAACTTGCGAGAAAACCCCTTCCGATGAAATCGAATGTGGGATGAATCGCCTTTACACGAACAACTGTTCGTGATAGAATAAACATATCGGAACCTTGAAAACTGTATATAGGTGGTTGTGCCATGAATCTAACAAACAAAGAACCTATGGCACGTAAAATATACAAGGTGTTTGTTCCCAAGCGCCACAAGCGCATATATAACA
>JAILBM010000362.1 GCA_024680925.1 Butyrivibrio sp. | reverse complement strand
ACCTGCATCTGATATCCGCTTATTCCCTGAATACCCATGACTGTATTACCTTTCTTAATCTTTTTTTACAATAGTAAGATATAACATGAAACTTAAAATTAACTAAAAATTATTAGAAAACTGATTTATAATTAAAAAAAGATGTTAATATCATAAAAGAGGATAAAAATAATGAAAATCGTAAATCTTGTGGAAAATACTGAAGGTAAGGCAGGATGCAGAGCCGAGCATGGCTTATGTTTTTATATTGAAACCAAAAAGCATAAGATTCTTATGGATACAGGTCAGACCGATCTGGTTATCGAAAATGCTCAAAAGCTTGGAGTAGATCTTACAAAGGTAGATATAGCATTTTTAAGTCATGGTCATTACGATCATAGCGGAGGTATAATTCCCTTTTCAAAGATCAATGATAAGGCAAAGATATACATAAAAGAAGATGCTTTTGGGGATTACTATTCAACAACTCATGGCCCAGAACCTGTATTTATCGGTGTGGATCCGCAGATTCGTGAGTTAAAACAGGTTTGTATTATTAACGGTGACATGGAAATAGATGATGAACTGTCAGTTTTTGCAGATATTGGAAATAACAGACAGGCGCCTCTTACCAATAAGCGCTTATTCAAAAAAGAGAACGGAGAACTTGTAAATGACGATTTTACTCATGAGCAGTGTCTTGTTATAAAGCAGGAGGGAAAGTCATTTCTATTTTCCGGATGTGCACATCATGGTATATTAAACATTCTTGATCGCTATAAGGAAATATATTCAGATGAGCCCGACTATGTGTTTAGCGGATTCCACACTATGCGTAAAACAGGATATTCTGATGAGGATAAAGCTTACATAGAAAAAACAGCCAATGAGCTGATGAATTATAAGTCAAAGTTTTATACCTGTCACTGCACCGGAGTTGAACCTTATGAAATCATGAAGGAGATCCTTAAAGATAAGATAGAGTATGTTCACTGTGGTGACGTGGTAGATATAGATATTGCAGATAAAGATGATCTGGCAGCAAAAACCACCAAAAAAGGAGGAAACTATATGAAGTGGCACAAATTTTTTGCATGGGCAACGGTTGTTTGTTTTATAATGTGTATGATAACCGGATATAAAAGAAAGTAAAATACAGAACCGGTTGAAAATTTATGAATTTAAAAATGTATCCTTGGCTTAGTAGAATATTAAGTCAAGGATATATTTTTTTGAAATAATAATAAATAGCAGTTTGATATAGTAAAAAAAGCAAAATATAAGTATCATAGGTATAAATAGTAAAAGTTTTTCTATTATTTATTAATATCAGATGGGTTGAGTATGGAATATAAAGTAAACATCAATGGAATTGACGTAGATGCAGAATTTTCCGAAAAGGCAGTAAATGAGATTTTTTTACCTCTTTTGCTTATGCTGGAGAAAATGCAAATAGAAAAAGGAAAGAGACTTATTGTTATGGTTGCAGCACCTCCGGGGGCCGGTAAAAGTACACTTGTCAGCTTTCTTGAAGAATTATCTAAAAAGGAACTCAAGAATGTTACTGTACAGGCTATAGGAATGGATGGTTTTCATCGAAGACAGGAATATCTGCTGAGCCATACTGTTGAGATTGATAAAATACAACGACCAATGGTGGATATAAAGGGTGCACCGGTTACTTTTGATCTGGATTTGTTAAAATCATCTGTAAAAAGGCTATTAGAAGCAGAATCAATGGGATGGCCATCCTATGACAGACATTTACATAATCCCGTGGATAATGCGATTGATGTAAATGGTGATATTATTCTGTTAGAGGGTAATTATCTTTTGCTTGAACAAGAGGGGTGGAGGGATATTTCAGAACTTGCTGATTATACAATTTTTATCAGAGCAGATGAAAAGCTTTTAAGAAATCGGCTTATTAAGCGTAAGGCAGATAGTGGAAACAGTATCTTAAAGGCAGAACAGTTTGTGGATTTCAGTGATATGAAAAATGTTAAAATATGTCTTGAAAATTCCAAAAAAGCGAACTTAGAGCTTGAAGTCAAAAACGGAGACTTTACAATTATAAGCAAAATATAATAAATTAGATGTAATTAAAGAAATCTGTGCTTACTATAGTTCTTTTGAGAACATATTGATATTTAGAATGAAGAGGAGAGTCCTATGTTTAGAGAAATGAGAAGATTTAAGCAGCAGGTAAGTGAAGAGGAGTGCATCCGAATCTTGAAAGAACAGCCAAGAGGAGTACTGTCTGTTATCGGTGATGATGGGTATCCATACGGAATGCCTATGGATCATTTATATTCAGATGAAGATGGACATATCTATTTTCACGGCGCAAAGGTTGGTCATAAGCAGGATGCTATTGCAAAATGTGATAAGGCCAGCTACTGTGTTTATAATGAAGGCTTTCGTAAGGAAGGTGAATGGGCACTTAATATAACAAGCGTGATTATATTTGGAAGAATTCATGTGGTTGAAGATGAAGACAAAAAGCGTGACATATGCACTAAGCTTTGCAGAAAATTTACAGATGATGAAGAATATCTTCAGAAAGAACTTAAATATTCCTTACCAAACGTTGCATGTCTGGAGCTGATACCGGAGCATATGACGGGAAAGCTTGTTAACGAGTCTTGATAAGGACGAGAGAACATTTTCGAAATAAAATTTTGGATAGCAGGGTTGAAAAATAAAATATTTCATTTAAAAATGAATGATAAAAAAAATATTATATTGCTTTTAAATCTTAATTAAGTTATATTATTTCATAGACTGTTAAGTTTATATTAAGGTTTGTGTGAAATAATATAAAAGTAAAATAAATAGGCAAAACCGAAGCGATTCGGCGACGCAAAGCTAGAGGGACTCATTGAGTCAGCCAGTTGCATTGGCATTCCAGAGGGATACTGCATTGGCGCAGTATCCTTTTTTATTTGAAAGGAAGTGGAAATTATGGAAACAAAAATCCCAAATGCCAATTATAAAGACAGCTTATTAGAGTGTGATAAGAAGCAATTTCTTGAAACAAACAAAATGTTGTTAATGTTTCATATTTTATTTGCTATTCCGGAATTAATCGTAAGCCCGACTCATATGTTCGTGGTTAATCTTTTTAGTATTGCATTTTATTTGTATGGATTTGTAATTGTAAAAAAATCTAAGAAACATTTTGTTATTTATCAGCAGTTTATCATGCTGGAAATCATGGCCTATGTATTTTTTGCCGTAATAATATTTGGGTGGAACTGCGGATTTCAGTATTGGCTTTTTTCGCTGATATGCTCATTTATAAAGGATTATGCATCTCCGGATAAATCTGAGGAAAAGAGAAGCTCATTTATAAATGCTTTAGTAGTAGTTAATGTTTTTGAATTTATCATTATGTTCCTTATTACTAAGAGCATTAATATTCCGTTTGCAGATACACTTCCTGATAATGTAGGCACCGCACTTACAATTATTAACGCATTTCTGGCATTTTCTGCTGTTGGAGCCTTTACCAGAATATATACCAAACAGATGGAGTATAAATATTCAAAGCTCCACTACCAGGCAGATTACGATCAGCTTACAGGACTTGGAAACAGATATTATATGAATGACCTTCTGACTGAAGAAGAAAAACATTCTACTCAAAGAGAAGGCTATTCTGTAGCAATGATTGACATTGATCATTTCAAAAAGATAAATGATACTTATGGACATAATAATGGCGATGTGGTTCTTAGTGAAATTGCAAAGATATTGTCCAAATATACTTCTGACAATATAAATGTTTGCCGATGGGGCGGAGAGGAATTTTTGCTGGTATCCAGTCATAGAGTGGATTATAGAGATTTCCAGACAATTTTGGAAAGTGTGAGAAAAGAGATATCAACTCACCTGTTCCTTTTGGATCATACCAATATTCATTGTACCGTTTCAGTAGGTGCCGCACATTTTTATAAAGGACTCAGCACTCAGGATATTATTGAAAGTGCAGACAATAACCTGTATGTGGCTAAGCAATCCGGAAGAAATAAGCTTATAGCCTGATAATTAGATATTATTGATAAAAAAGAGACTGACAGAAGATTTAATTTCTTTTACAAGAATTAAATTATCTGCAGTCTCTTTTTGATTTTAAAACTTATTCACCTTCAATAACTGCAAGTGCAAGAATACCTGCGATAACCATGAACAGGAATATGTACTGCTTCCAGGTGAGTTTTTCCTTTAGGAAGATTCTGGATAAAAGCATTGAAACAACGCAAACGGCTGAAATAATAGGAGCTGCAATTGCACCATTTCCGCTCATGGCAAAAACATAAGTAAACTGTCCTGCGGTCTCGCAGATAGCTGCCAGGATTTTGTCTCTCTGCTTTGGCAGTTCATAGTTTACACCTTTAATCTTCATGAATATCAAAAGTATAATTGCTACAGCAAAGAAAGTAAGCTCATAAGAAGTGTTTGCTACATTTTCAATGGTATCTTCTGTTATATTTACCAAAGGACTTGTACTTACTTCATCCAGATAGTAAATATCAAGAAAGCTTCCCAGGGCATCGATAAATGCATAGCAGAATGGCATAGCAAAGGCAATAACAGCCATTTTTTTGCCAAGCTTTTTCTTTCTGTCGGTAGTTCCTGTGTTCTCAAGAAATCCTACACCGAGAATACCGATTACAATCAGTATGATTGCTACAACAGAACCACCTGAAATAGTTTCACCCAGAATCACAACAGCCATAAGTGAGCAGATGGCACCTGAAGTATTCTCAATAGGATCGGAAATTGACTCTTCTATGAATCTCATTCCGAAAAATGAGAATGCCATTGAAGCTATATAACACAGGGATACCGGGAAATAAATCAAAAGGTTTGTAAAATCGTAACCTATATTTCCCGTAAGCAGTGTGAAGATTGCATGGATACCCATGACAAATCCAACTGCCACAACTATCTTAAGATGAGCATATTTCTCATCCGGTCGAGCTCCCTTTTTATAGAATAATTCGGCAAGACCCCAGATAAGAGTCGTTGCTAATGTAAAAAATAACCACATAACTTATCCTTTCTCTGTGTGAAATTAAATTTTGTTCAATGAATAATATATCAGAAAAAATAAAACTGGCAAATGAAAGGATTATTTTTTATCAACAACTTTTTTCAATAAAGGAAGATTTGATATATTATGCATCGACACCTGAACCTTTAAGCATAGCAGTGCGGATTTCTGTTTGAAGTCACAAGAGAACATATAATATTCTAATTATAGTGCATTAATTTATTATAATATGAATACATATCAGATGTCATTCAAAGTTTATCAAAAATTTACAAAAAAGCGATAAATATCATATGTACTTAGCGATTTTACTATTCGTATAAATGAGTGTAAGAGAAATAAGCTTACGAATTTTGTAGATATATTAATAAGTCTCTTTTATGAGGAGGACAAAAAAATGGCAGTAAAGACAAGAGAAAGATATTGTTTTGATAATATAAATAAGTCATATCTGGATGGCGTTGGCTGGGAAACAATACAGTACATGGGATTCATGGACGGATTGTCAGCAACAGCTGAATCTGCAGATAAGGAAACCATAAATGCGGTAAGCGATATGTTTGCAATGTATTTTGATACAAAATACGGCGATCCTTCATATAATATTCAGAGAATGCTTACCAGTGCCAATATAATGCGTGAGCTCGTGGATTATATGAGAGTTAAAAATACTCTGGAAAATAAAACCATGGATCTTTATAACAAGAAGGGTGAAGTTAAGCTTATTGATGAGATCGAACTTGAAAGAAAGTTTGAACGAATAAGTGAGAAACGCAAAAATATACGAGAGCTCAGAAAGGCCAGAAAAGAAGAACTTGAAATGATGAATAAGCTGGAAAATCCTGTGCTTGAACCGGCAAATATGAAGCATTCACATATGATGACCATGTGATATTTATAAATAGTTTACAAAAAGTTATTAATATTTGGTGCCCTAAATAAACTGTATATCGTATAAATGTATGAAAGAAAAACGTGACCGTAAAATATAATCTTGAATGATCTTTAGATTTAATATATTTGAGGGGTAAGAATGATGGGAATCAGATCCGAGAAAAAGAATAGTACAAACACTGATGCCACTAAAAGTACTTTATACAGAATCTTTGAAGCTCTGGAAAAAAACAAACATTCCATAGATGAAAAAAGACAGGAAGCTATGCGTAACGGTAGTATTGTTAAATTGGATGACAATGAGCTGGAAAAGATAATGGGCTTTACACCATTCAATGGTTATGTAAAAAGAAATAAAACAAGCTCAAGGCCTGTAGAAATTAAAAAAGAACCAAGTAAGAAAATCAGTTGATTTTCTTAAATTTAATAAAAAATAAACTGTAAATCCTTAGATACTTTAAATGGGAGGATAAAAAAATGGCAGTTGTAAATAGAGCAAGATATCGCTTCGAAGATAAAAACAGATTACAGTACATAGATGGTGTCGGCTGGGAAACATTACAGTACATTGGCTTTATGAATGGCATATCAGCAGAGTGTGCTGACAAGGAAACAGTAAATGCAGCAAATGATCTTTTCGTTATGTTATGTGATTCTAACAATACATATGCAGGTCAGGGAGCACATAAGGCAATTGTAAGTGCAGCAATGCTGCAGCAGGTCATCAATTCAATGATTGCTTCCAAAAAGGTTGCAAAGGCTGCAGAGAAAATTGCAGAAAAGGCATCAACAGTAGGAAATGTTAAAGATGCATATGTGGCCATGATGGACGAAGCAAAGCTGTTTAGTAAGATTGCTCATAAAGAAACCGTCATTAGAAGAGAGAAAAAAGCTATGGAAGAGGCTAAGAAGCAGAACGAAAGAGTAATTAGAGAGCTTGAGTCAAAGCATGAGACAGATCCGATGCAATTAAAGAAGGAGTCTTAATTTTTTTATCAAATAAAGGTGTATTAAAACTTATAGAGAATTAATCAATAGATAAGGAATCTGCATTGTATAGCAGGTTCCTTTTTAGTATGTTTGCAAAGCTAAATGCCCATGGTTATAATTAAATAGCTGTGACTATTTGTATTGAAAAAAGCGTAAAGTAAATTGTTACATTAGGGAAAAAGGAATTGTATCAATAATAAAGTGTCACAATAGAGAAAAAAGGGTTGTACTTTGAATTAAATATCAGTAAAGGAGGAAGGAAATAGTAAATCAGGGAAATTGATTTACTAAAGACATTATGAAAGCAAAGTTTTCAAATTATTTAAAAACTATAGCGCCCGGGCTTAAAGAGCTTAGAGATGAGCTTTTAAAAAGCTATGACTATGTAAGTATTCTGGCAACTGACTCAGTGGGCTTTAATATGAGAGCTTCCCAGAGAGTTAAGTCTATATCAGGAAATACAATGACAACAGAAAGAGGAAACGTAGTCAGAGTGTATAAGGATGGCCTGTACAGTGAATATGCCTTTAACTTTTTTGACAAAGAAAACATTAAAGCGGTGGCAGAAAAAATCAAAAAGGTGCTGGATAAGCAGCTTGCCTTGTTAAAACTGACAAACTCTGAAGTCTATGTAACAAAGCAGCTTTCAGATGAGCCATTAGAGCTGTTTGTGGAGATGGACACAGATTCTGTCCCTGAAGAAGTTGATATGGATGCGCTTATGAACAAGCTCCAGGATATCAGCAATAAGGGAAAAGCTATGTCAGACATGGTAATTGACTGCCTGGCATCAGCTCAGAGTACTCATGTGTGCAAAATGTTCCTTAGTAAGAACAGGGACCTTCGCCAGAGCTATGTATACTCAGAAGGCTTCATCAACATGGTTGGAGCACAGAATGGCAAGACTAATTCTGTGCATCACGGAGTATCAGACAGAGAAGGTATTAAGACCTTTGACAAACTCGGTGATTCAATAGAAGAGGTCTATAAGGAGCTTGTGGATACTCTGGGAGCAGATAGTGTAGTACCTGGAGAATATGAGATCATCACAACTCCTCTTGTATCAGGACTTATCGCTCATGAGGCTTTTGGCCATGGCGTTGAGATGGATATGTTTGTAAAAAACAGAGCGCTGGGCGCGCAGTATATCGACAAACGCGTAGGTTCTGAGAAGGTTACAATGCACGAGGGTGCAAACTGCGTCAAGGACGTGGCAAGCTATGCCTTTGATGATGAAGGAACTCTTGCAGGAGATGTTATTGAAATTGATAAGGGTATCCTTAAGACCGGAGTCTGCGATGCTCTTGCAGCTCTGAGACTTGGCACAGTTCCAACAGGAAATGGTAAGAGAGAGAATTTCGAGCACAAGGTTTACACTCGAATGACTAATACAATGTTTGACAGCGGAGATAGCACCAAAGAAGAGATGATTGCTTCTGTTAAAAAGGGATATCTGTTAGATGGCATGTTCTCCGGAATGGAAGATCCTAAGCACTGGGGTATTCAGTGCATCGTGGCAAGAGGCTATGAAATCATCGATGGTAAGCTTACAGGTAAAGTTGTAGCTCCTGTAGTACTTACCGGTTATGTTCCGGATCTTTTGGGATCAATCTCAATGGCCAGTGTGGATTATGAATCATTTGGTACCGGCGGCTGCGGTAAAGGTTACAAAGAATGGGTTAAGGTTTCAGACGGTGGCCCATATCTTAAGGCAGTAGCAAGACTTGGTTGATTTTGGGAGGATGGACATGACAGACAAGATTATAGAGTTACTCAAAAAATCCGGTGCAGATGCCTATAGCATCTCAGACACCGTTACAGAGGGCTGGGAATTTTATTTTATAAAGCATCAGCTTGATCAGAACAGAGTTCGTGACGTTGAGCATATAAACGTTACAGTATATAAAAAGCTTGAAGATGGCAAGTTCCTGGGAAGTGCCACAGAGGAAATAGCTCCGACAGCTTCTGAAGAGGAGGCCGGGAAGATAATTGATGAGCTTTGCAAGAGAGCAGCTTTTGTAAAGAATCCTTATTTTGAGCTAAATAAAGAATCTGTACAGGTAGAGAATAAATCCTACGATCCTGAGCAGATGGCAAAAGATTATATTGAAGCACTTTTGCAGATTCCTGAAACTTCAACAGAGGATATCAACTCTTATGAGATATTTGTTGAAGTATGCAAAAGACGTTTTGTTAATTCAGAAGGCATAGATGTAACCGTTACATATCCTGGTTCTGCAGTTGAAGTAGTGGTAAATGCAAGAAATGATGAGCATGAAATCGAGCTTTATCGTATGTATAAGGCAGGTACCTGCGATAAAGAGCATATTGTAAGCGAGCTTACAAACACTCTTAAATTTGGTAAAGACAGATTGAACGTAAAGCCTACTCCTGCTCTTGGCAAAGCAACAGTTCTTTTTTCCACAGAAGATGCAGCAAGTATTTATGGATGGGCAGCTGCCAAGCTTCATTCATCCTATAAGTATCAGGGTTATTCAGACTGGGAAATTGGAAAGGAAATTCTTGAGGGTGTTAAGGGTGATAAGATCACATTAAAGTCCAGAAAAGAACTTCCAAATTCCAGCAATAATCTGGTAGTTGACCAGGAAGGCGCAGCTCTTCGTGATATGGATATCATACGAGATAATGTGCCGGTAAACTATTGGGGCAATTGTCAGACAAGATATTACCTTGGAATCAAGGATTCTTTTATCGTTAAAAACTTCGAAGTAGAAGGCGGGAGCAGAACCGAAGCTGAGATCAGAAACGGACAGTATCTTGAGCCTGTTGAATTTTCAGATTTTTCAGTAGATGAACTGACAGGCGATATTGCCGGAGAAATCAGACTTGCGTACTGGCACGACGGAGATAAAATAACACCTGTAAGCGGTGGCTCTGTATCAGGAAATCTTAATGAACTCATGAAGAATATACAGATTTCAAAGGAAACAAAGCAGTATAACAATTATTTAATACCATCTGTAATTAAAATTGAAAATGTTACTGTTGCAGGTGTTGAATAAAACTTTATAATAAATGTTCTGAGGCTGTGAATTTGTGGCTAAATATAAGGGCTGCGATTCACAGCCTTTTTTGCCGGACTTTTGGAATGAAGTGACAAAGATCTATAGAAATAATGGTAGGTGGTAGGTGGCAGGAATTTTGGGGCGTTGTGGATTTTCGGAGAAATTACGGAGAATAAATAGAAAAGCTGGACAAGTCTCTGTAATGCAGGAATAATGGAAGGTGTGATGAGCGAAGATTACGGAGAATAAATAGAAAAGCTGGACAAGTCTCCGTAAAGCAGGAGAGATGGAAGGAAGTGATGAGCGAAGATTACAGAGAATAAATAGAAAAGCTGGACAAGTCTCCGTAAAGCAGGAGAGATGGAAGGTGTGATGAGCGAAGATTGCGGAGAATAAATAGAAAAAAGATAAAAGTCTCCGTAAAATATGAAAATGAAATGCTATTGCAAAATTTAAAATAAGGATGTAGGAATTATAGCAAATAAAAATGCTGTAAAACCCACATCCTTATTTAGTATTACAACAACTATTGATACATTTTCATGAGGGAGGACAATTAAAAAAAACTCAAATAAAAATGTCGTTTTTCATACATCTTTATTTGAGACAAATCCTACATTTTTATATTGACATTTGCACTATCTAAAGAAAAGGGAATATTGCAAAAAGGTTTTTGTTAGATGGCGCAGGAAGATAAGCAATGTTTTTGTAAAAAATCAGATAAATATAATGGAACATTATACTTACAGGAGATACAATAGAATTGATGTAATTATTACGATAATACTGCTGTGATCTGTCTATATTTGAACTATTTCATTGGTTTTTGGAGGTAGACTATGTTTGGACCAAGAGATTTTAATAACCCTTTTGATGATATGTTTGATTTAAATGGAGACGGTAAAATAGATCCTTCTGAAGAGGCACTGGAATTCATGTATTTCGATGAGATAATGAAGGAGCAGAATAAAGAAGAAAAAACTTACGGACCTGAGCAGCTTGAAGATATAGAGATGGTTACGGGATATAGTAAGCTTGATTTGGATTTTATGGATGAAGATGAGAGAAATGAGATTTTGGAGGATGCCGGAATCGATCCTGATTTTTATGAAGAAGATTTTTAATAAAAAATGAAAGGAATGTATGATGACTGTTTATGGAAATCATACGATTTTAAAATGAAAAAGAAACTTAAGATTTCCTATAATGCTCCTGTAGTACTTACATTTGTTCTGATATGCTTATTTGTTTTAATGATAGGATTTATTACAGGTGGAAATAGTACAGCACTTTTGTTTATGACATACAGGTCAGGCCTTGCAAATCCTCTGACTTATGTTCGTTTGTTTACACATATTTTCGGCCATTCCGGTTGGGAACACTTTCTTGGTAATTCAGCATATCTTTTATTGCTGGGACCAATGCTTGAGGAAAAATACGGCTCAAGACTATTGATTGAAATAATAGCAATAACAGCTGTTATCACAGGACTCGTTAATAATCTATTATTTGCTCAGACAGCTCTTTGCGGTGCAAGTGGAATTGTCTTTGCGTTTATTATTCTCGCTTCCTTTACAGGGTTTAAGGAAGGTGAAATACCACTTACATTTATCCTGGTATCCCTGATATATATAGGACAGCAAATATTCCAGGGACTTACTCTTACAGATAACATATCTAATATGGCTCATATTGTGGGAGGTGCAACAGGAGCTGTGTTGGGATATATATTGAATAAGAATTCTGCAAAGAAATAAAAAAGTCTTTAAACATATAAATGAGTAAGCATATATAAAAATTAAAAATAGAAAAAAACAAACATATAAAAAACGAATATATAAATAAAAAATAATTGACATATGTCAGATAAAAAGCTATTCTATTTTTGACATATGTCAATTTTGATTGGAGGAAATAATATGCCACGTATGCCAAAGTGCAGGAAAATATGTGCATTTCCGGATTATTATGGATTTGTTCCCGAGGATGCGGATAAGAGCAAGCTGGAAACAATTAAGATGTCTTTGGATGAATATGAAGTAATAAAGCTTCTTGATTATGAGGGACTTAATCAGGAAGAGTGCGCCGGGAGAATGGGAGTTGCAAGAACCACCGTAACTGCTATTTATGACAGCGCCAGAAAAAAGCTTTCCTGTGCAATTATTGAGGGCAGAAGGCTTTGTATTTCCGGTGGAAATATTGAAATTGACAGAGGCAGGAGTTTTTATAAATTGGATATCGGAAGTAAAGGAGAGAACACAATGAGAGTAGCGGTAACATATGATAACGGCTCAGTTTTTGGACATTTTGGAAAGACAGAGCATTTTAAAATTTATGATATTGTTGATGGAAAAGTAGCAGAATCAAAGGTAGTTGATACCAATGGTACAGGACATGGAGCTTTGGCAGGTTTCCTTAAGGCAGCTGAGGTAGAAGTCCTTATCTGTGGTGGAATCGGAGGCGGTGCAAGAACAGCCCTTTCAGAAGCAGGTATTGAGCTTTATGCAGGTGCTGAAGGAGATACAGATGCTGTTATAGCATCGTTTATCGCAGGAAGTCTTGAGAAAAATGGCGATGCAACCTGTGATCACCATGATCATGAGCATGGCGAAGGTCATCACTGTGGAAATCATGAGCATGGTGAAGGTCATCACTGCGGAAATCATGAACATGGCGGATGTAATCACTAAATTTTAATTAGTTTTGACAGGCTCCGGGAGAATATCCCGGGGTCTTATTTTTTTTTCAATGAATTTTTGTACTTATATGTTTGTGACATCGTATATAAAAATGTAATTGAAAACAAAATAATAAAATGTGAGGGGAAAAGAAAATGCCAAAAATAAGTAAAGAGGAAATGAATAATACTAAGATAGGTTCAGTTGTTAATCAGTTAAGAGAAAAGCAGAAAGAAATACTTGACAGAAAAGTTAAAACAACTGCTATGACAGATTATTTACATACAGAAAAGGATAAACTCAATGAGATAATAAATGGAATTAAGGATAATAAAAAGGCAGGGCATATCGACTCAAAAGAATATTATGAGCCATTAATGAGTGCTGCAAAGAAAATATCTGCAATGACAAGTGACGATTATAAGAGAACTGAAAGTGCTACTGCAGAGTATAACAAAGTAATGGCTGATTTACAAAATATGAAGGATGCCTGCGATAAATATATTAAAAAGAATTCCTGGGGAATATTTAACAGAATATTTAAATCTACTGAAGGTAATAATCGATTAAATTACGTAAAGAGGCTTAAAAGTAAAATTAATGAAATGATTGAGAAATATGAAAAAGCATATGAACTAGATAGATACAGTGAGCTGGTTAATGATCTGGCAACTGTAGATATAACTAAGGAGTCACCGGCTTCTGTTTCTGATAAAATTTCGGAAATTCGTCATCAGAGAGACATAATAATTAATTCACCCAATAATGTCTTTAAAAGTACTTTTGTAGATGATCCTGCATACTTTGATTCATTTATTGATATTATGTCAATGGGTACAATTAAAAACGATAATCTTACCTTCGAGCAGGGAAAAGAAACTGATACTTTTGAGACCATGATTAACAAGGAAATGGAGAAAAACAAGAGCTCTGTAAAGAATGGTGTTGTTGAAAATAAATCTATGGAAGAAATACAAAAAGATCTTAAAATCAAAAATAAGATTGTAGAAAATAAGTCTTTTGCAGACAAGAGAAAAGACCTTAAGACATTTGGAAAAGTATCCGGGTCAATGGGTAAGGTTGTAGGTGTGAACAGCAAAAATAAAGTTCAAGTGGTGTCACATTACGCAGTAAATAATTCATTATAAGGAGAATATATAATGGGAAAAACAATTAGCACAACAGAAATGATTAAAAGCATAAATAATCCTGCTATTAATACAGATATTAATCTTTCCAATTTAAAAAAGTGTGAGGATTGGGGGAGAACATCGTACTTAAATCCTGATCAATATGAAAAAGGAAAAGAATTTTTTAAGGACAATGAAGCGGTTCGTAAAAATATATATGAGCTGGCTCAAAAAATGTATTTGGAGCCTGAAGATGCAAAAGAGTATAGAGCTGTCTTTGATGAGCCTTATGAAATTAATTGTCAGGGTGTAGATAAGATACTAAATTCTCTTGTAGTGACCATTAATGAAGATGGAAAATTACGTACAGACAGTTATAAAAATTATTATAACCTGCCTGACGCAACAGAAGAAAATAAAGATCTTCTTATTGCACATGCAGTGTTAAATCCAATTAATGGTGAGTATAGTGTGGATTTTTTAAATGGAAATATGCTGATACAGCAATATAATAAAGATCCTAATGTAGCACCAAAATATATAGAACCACGAGCTATACATTATGAGATGGCTAAGGACGAATTAGAAAAGATTAATAGCGAGAAGCCAAGTATAGGCTTTTGGGATTGGACAATTGGTAAAATTCAGAGATTTTTTGGAAAATCTACGTCTACAACACGTGCACTTAATATGTATGAAGAACTAATGGAAGTATGGAAGGATAAATACAATGAACAGGATATGACCATAAAAAAGTTCAAGGATCTGAATAATTCATACAGTGACAGTTCAAATAATTACTATGACGATCTGCCGGAAGATGCCCAAAAAGCCCTGATCAAAGATGAAATGAGATTATCACTGCCTACTAAGAGGTCAGGTAAGAATGTAAAGAAAATCAACGATGAAGAACTTTTAAATAAAAAGGAAGAGCTTGACAATCTTAATAAGAGAAAGCGAGAGAAAATAGGTAAGATCACCAGAAATAAAGTTGTATTCCTGAATATACTTGAAGAAGATGCAAAAGCTGCTCAGGGTCTTGTTCATGATTCACCTGAATATCAGAATCTGCATAATACACTTGTTAATTGTAAACTTTTGGCACAGGAAATTTATGAACTTGAGCAAAAAGGAAAAAATGATGTTTCTGTTGAAAAAATGAAAGAACAATTCGTAAGTGAGTATGAAAAGCTTATAGACTGTGCTTCAAAATATGAGGAGTATAAGTACAGGGATCATACAAACAGTTCGAAACCTGAGGGTAATAAGAAAACATTATCCATATCCGATAGAGGAAAGCTTTCTATAACAAGCAGAATTCTTGGAGAAAGAAGTAAGTATAAAAATCCTGAGGAAGTAAAACTCAACAAGCAACTTGCAATTTAACAGCATTCTTGTCATTCTTTTTCAAGAATATATATAATCAATAAAAGCTATGTAATACATTTACCGGTCTTTGGAAGTCAGATGTGAATCTGATAATCCTGGGACCGGTTTTTTATATAAATAAATTTCCAAAAATAGAATACAGTTTTGTACCTTAAAAAATATATTATCGTATAAAGGTTTGGAAATACAAAAACAAATAAAATTTTTCATATGAGGTGAATAAAAATGGCAGATCCAATTAAAACAACAAAGAGCAATGCAGGTGTATATTTCAATGAGATGACATTAATGGCGAATCCAAATACATTTCTAAAAAAACATGTTGATAACGTCCTTGGCTATTCCATGAGTGAAGTAGATAAAGAAATAGTAAATGAAGTTTTTACAGGAATGTTTCTTAATGAACTTGAAAGAAAAGGTCAGATCAGGGAAAGTGACGTTAACAAGTATTCTCAGAATATTACTGTTTTAAGTGCCACAGAGGCCGGCGTACAATCTATTATTGATTCTCTAAGAGTTGTAGAGTTTGATGAAAATAATAATAAGGTAACAAAGAGTTATGCTGAGAAGTACAATCTTCCAAAAATAACTGCCGATAATATGTATAATGTTATGGGTCATTTTGTTAAAAACATGTACAACGGAGAATATGCTGAAAAGTATCTTGACGGAAATATGGTCATACAGCAGAAATCAAATATAGAAGGTTTTCTGGATCAGTTCTTTGAGCCAAAACTTGAAGGAATGAAAGAACTTATTAAAGAAGTAGAAGCTAGTAAGATCAATGAACAGAATAAACCACAGAAACCTACAATCAGCAGGGCAACAAGATTTTTTGGATACCTTCAGAAGACCTTTAGAATAAATGGAGAAGCCAGAAAGCAATATGAAGAATATCACAGACAGCTTAATCTTTACAATGCAAGCGAGTTAAATAATGTTATTATTGATCCTGAAAAGTCTAAAAAAGTAGCTAACTATGAAAAAGTTACAAAAAAATATGAAAGTCTTAAGGTTGAAGCAATAGCAAATAAAACAGGTGCTGTTAAAGCAACTGAGGTTGGCAACCTCTCTAAGAAGCTGGGTGTTGATAAAAAGCATACTCCAAGCAAGAATATTATGGAAAGAGCAGCAGAAATGCAGAAGAAAGGCATGGTTATGGGACAGCAAGAGTACCATAAGCCGGTTTTAACAAATAAAACAGTTTAATAAAAATGTCTTGCATTGATATTGAATATGTATTCACGTCATTTATTGATTTTTACTTAAAATCACCCCTTATCTTCTCTTCAGAACAGGAAATCCCGGATTTGTCTCCGGTAGTGTACTACCTATACTGGATGAATACAGAAATAACGGAAGGTACAGGACTACCATGCTTTCATCTCTTTTATCCGTGTTCTTTGTATAACTTTTAAGATTTCATGAAAAAGATCTTGAGATTCCATCCATGTCTCATAAAGCACTCAGCGAGAACATAAAAAAGCCCCGCATGAATAAAGCTGCAGAGCTTTTAAAAACCAGCGATATGACAGTTTCTGAAATTGCTGACAGACTTGGATTCTATGACTGCAGTAGTTTCAGACAATCCTTTAAAAAATATTATGGATGTTCACCCAGAAATTTTAAATAAGGTAAAGTATATTTTACGGTTTAGAACTCCATGCCCATGAGTATAACTTCTTTTTCCGTTTTAAAACCAAACTTTTCATAAAATTCAGGCAGAACACCTTCCCCGGCTGTTATCAAATTAACACCTACAATTCCTTGTTCCTTTAGATCAGACAGACATTGTGAAAGTAACTTTTTAGCGATGCCTCTTCGTTGATAAGATGGATCAACGGCAAGATCATTGATTTCAAAAGTGCGTCCATAGTGAAACAACATCGATGTTCCCAAAATAAAACCTGCAACTTCACCGTCAATTACATATTCCAGTCCGTAGGATTGTTTGGATTCAATTATTTCTTTTACATGAATACTTGCGTCCTCTTTTTTCCATGGATCATTCCATGGTTCTCCTGAAAATGCAGCAGCATAAATTTCTCCGTATCTCTCTATATTTTCATTTTTGATTTTCTGAATAATTTCGCTCACAACAACTCCTCATTTTCCTCTTATATATTTTATTTTAGAAGTATAGCTATAAGGCACTCGGGCTCCGGCGCCACATAATTTTCATTGATTGCCATCTCTTCCATTATACCCTGAACGGCGGCCCAAAAAGTTATTGACAGATTAAGCGCATTACCTTTTCGAAATATCCCTTCTTCTTGACCTTTTTGTATTATCCCGGCAGTTTCTTGAGAGATATTCATCTTTTCAGCTATTTCTCTTACCTCTGCCGGACTACCGGATTTTCTTGCCTGTCCCATCAAAATAAACATATTGAAAACCCAAGGCTGAGCAGATGAAAAGTCAAATAACTGTTTAAGAAATGTTTTAAAAAAAGCCTCCGGATCATCAACAGGAATCTTAGAAATAGAGCTGCTATATTGGACTCCCATTGTTACCAGTTCCTTAAGAAGAACCTCTTTAGATTCAAAATAATGAAACAGAAGCCCTACGCTCATTGGCACAGCCGCTGCAATGTCACTGATTTTTGTTTCATGAAAACCTTTCTCGACAAATAGATTTAAAGCTGTCAAGAGTATTGCCTGTCTTCTTTCTTCTTTTTGTTCCTTACGGGTCATATTCAGCCTCATTTCAAATATTAACACTCTTTTTCTCAGATTTAAGAATTCGCTGGATCGCAAATTTACCACTTGCAACTGCAACCGGAAGTCCACCGGGAGAACTAGTCCACTGACCTGCAACATAAAGATTCTTAATACCTTTAAGTCTGCCTTTCATTTTAATCTGTTTTCCAAAAGGTGTCGTCACAAAACTCATATAGCTGCCATGATATGCATTGCAATACCTTTCATATGTTAAAGGTGTCCATGCATCCAAAAAATCCATGTCTCCTTCAAGTTGTGGAAATGCATTTATAATGCGCTTTTCTACAGTTTTGATAAGTTCTTCCTTAAAAGCAGAATACTCTTCCTTAGAAAGACTCTTCCAAAAATTATAATCAGTATCTGTTTGTGAAATACAAGTCTGAATAACTTGTTTTCCATCCTTAATAAAGATTTTATCATATCCGTAACATTTAACATACATTCTGTCAAATGTTGAGTTTCCAACTTTAATAGGATCAATATCGATAAAAATTGTTTCACCTTCGTTGAAATTCTCGCTTACAGCAAATGCAACCTGAAATCCACTTGTAGCCGGGTATGCACTTGGATTTTTATATGCCTCTTCCACGTTCTTTGGCATATATTTTTCAGGAAGTAACTTATTAAAGAGCAGATGAGTATCAACAGCAGGAATAATATAATCTCCTTCAACTACTGTACCATCGTTAAGTTCTATACCTGTTGATATCTTCTTATTAAGTATGATTTTTGAAACACTTTTATTATAAAATATCTTACCTCCTAAATCTTTATATGTTTTTTCCATTCGCAGCGACATCTGAAGGGATGCGCCAATAGGAATTCCGCCATTACCCATGGCCATGGTGGCATATGATACCAAAAAGGAATATGCACAATATGTTTTAGGTAGATAATCACACATAAGCTTTTGTAAAAGAGGGGATTTGAAACGTTTAGAGTATTCTTCTAGTGATAGTTTACCAAATTCCTTCATAACCTTAGGAAAATCAGCCATAGACATTCCCATTTCAATATAATCTTTTATTCCCCACATATCCATAGGTTTGTCAGCAGGGAAAAGACATTGCTTGGACCATTTCACGTTTTGAATAAAATTTTTTATTTCTGCTTCATCTTCAGGTGATATGCTAATTAATTCTTTCTCCGTGCGCTCAAGGTCGTTCCAAAGAGTTGCTTTTTGTCCATTGTATGTGGATGTATAAAATGAATCAATATCTGCATACTCAGTATCATCGGATAATGCGCCAACAGTTTTCCATACATCATAAAGCTGTGTCCCTTTAAGCGTTCCTGTAAGCCAATGAATGCAATTGTCTATATGATATCCTTTCCTATTCCATCCTATACACTCACCACCCGGAATAGCATTTTTTTCATAAATTTCTGCTTCGTAACCGGATTTAAGTGCGTAGATGCCGGCTGACATTCCGGCAATACCACCACCTATAATAATTATCTTCTTCTTTCCCATCTCTTTTTCCATAGTACAAGCCTCACTTATATTGAATTAGATTTCATTGAATATATATTCAATATAAATGCCGGCGTTGTAAATGTCAATATATTATTGAATTTAAATTCAACAAAAATCAAAAAGAGCGCAGGTCTGTCTATAAAAGACTTGCGCTCTTTATTTCAGGTATATTGCAAAACCCATGCTGAATAAGTCAGTTTTATATAGACTGTAAATTGCAAACAGACCTGCCAAAGAATATCCGGCAATAATGATTTTTTCAGGTTCATTCCCCAGTTCATTTCTTATCGCCGGTATAATATCTTTTGTCAACTTATCCAAATATTTATCTGCGCCCCCGGTACAAGGACCGTCATTCTTATAAAGAGGCGGACATTCCCAAGGTGACATTTCATCGTTACAATCAATATCACTTATAACTGCAAGACAGAATTTTTTATCTGTCATGTTCTTTAATGCAGTAAAAATTTCATCTCCGTCACCTTGAAATGTATTAACTATAACAAGGGGAGCCTTAAGAATGCTTTATTGAGAAAAAATGTTAGCAACAACTAACTGTTTTGGCATATAATATCTGTAGATTTAATATGTAATAATACGAGGTACTATATATGCTTACAGCCGGTGAATATAAAGATTTAACAATCAAGGAATTTACAAAGGCGGCAGATATATATGAAACCGGACATGCCGGAATTTATGAAATGTGTAAGGATGATTATCCTTATGTATCTGCAGAGCTTGACAAGGAAGATTACACAGACCTGTTGGATTGTGGATGCGGAACGGGACCGATGATATCTCTTTTGCATGAAAAGGACCCGACCAAGAATTACACAGGACTGGATATTACTCCCAGGATGATTGAAGTTGGACGGGCCAAAAATCTTTGTAATACTAAATTCGTGGTGGGGGATTGTGAAAATCTTCCTTTTGAAGATAATTCTTTTGATGTGGTTATATGTACTAATAGTTTTCATCATTATCCCAACCCGCAAAA
>JAILBM010000344.1 GCA_024680925.1 Butyrivibrio sp. | reverse complement strand
AAACAGATAAGGATCCTGTCTTTGGCCGCAACAACCAAAGCACTCATTTCCATTCCTCTTTTTTCCTCTGTGCCTTGCACTGTCAGAGCTGCATTTTCCCATGGTGCTGTGCTCACCTGTTATATAGTGTTCATCTTCAGGTTCAATATATCTCCAGACAATATCCTGACAAGGCCAGGTAAAGTTCTGAAGATATCCTATATCTGTACTCTTTTCAGGATGACCTGTAAGAGCTATATTATGATTTGTGCACCAGTCAAAAAGCTGACTGTAATAGGCTTTGGTCATTCTGTTATAAATAACTTCGTCATATATTCTTTTGGTATTTCTTACTTTTTTTGCAAGATTCGGATCATTACCGGTGTCCTTTTCAAAAAGATATATCAGGTCCTCTTTATTTCCTCCGGCTTCAATAAACTCTTCATATATTCCATCACTCCAGGGAATCAGCCCCTCCTTTGGATTTCTGCCAAGAATACAGGGTTCATCTGTAAACATGGCCACAATTGTATTTCCAAAATATTCTTTCAGCTCTTCATAATATCTTTCATGGGTCAGTTTTATAAATACTTTTACAGCTTCAGGATTTAAAAGGTCACTGCTTTTTGGTGCATCTTTTTCTCCATCATCTTCATTCTCATGCACACCACGGATATTTCCACCACTTGGCACAAGGCAAAAAAAGTATTTTTTGTTATCATGTGTTATCTCTGCAATACACTTTTTACAAGATATTGTAGGCGACACTGATGTCATTTCAAGACCTTGTGATGCATAGTTTTCATTTAACTTTACAACCATACCCCTGCAAGATCCTGAAGGATACATTGCCTCATCATATAAAACTACCTTCATTTTCATATCACTTGCTTTTTTTACGGCAAATTTTACAAATTTAAAATATTCCTCAGACAGATACTCTATTTCCTTTGGAAGTCCTTTTCTTGGATGAATTACAAAACCATTAACTCCCTTAGCCTGCATCTCTTCCATCTGTCTCAAGATCTCATCCTCAGACAGAAAATCGTTCCAAAACCAAAATGGGATAGGTGTATATTCATCATTTATTGTTTTTAGCTGATTATAATCCAATTTAATTTTTACCTCCTTGCTTTAAACAGAATATTCTATCGGTGGCTTTTCCTTGCCCGTGGACATATATATCTGTTCTAATCGAAGTCGTGAAGAAAGGCACACAAATACAATTTCATGTTCTCCCTCCGATAATTCTATATCTGTAAGCGGTATCCATTTCCAGATATTTTCATTTGAATATCTCCAAATTGGCACACCATTAAAGAGTTCTTCCTCTTTAAACAGCTCCCCATCCACTCCTATTGTAAAATGACTGCTTTCAGGGCCCCACATATAAAGCCTTACCCAGATTTTATATATGCCTCCACTGACCTTTATTCTGTAATGAAGAGAAGGTGCATTACTATTTTCTTCAAACGTCCTTCCCTCTTGACGTATATACATTGCAAGTCCTGTTTCACCATGGGCTGGACTATTACAATATTCCCACCCTTGTCCGCTTGTCCGGGCAAAAGAGGTCTCTCCGAGAGCAGACGCAGCTTCAATATGAACTATTTTATAATTATCTAAATTACGTTCGGATATTATCTTATTTGAAAGTGCAAGAATTTCTTCACCTGTTACAAAACTGCCATAGCTTTTTGCAATTTCTAATTCATCCTCCATTAAAAGTGTATTTCTTCCTGCATTTTCCTTTAGATAATAAACAGGTCTTGGTCCCATTTTACAGCTTTCTCTATTATAATATTTTAAAGCCATACTCATGGGATCAATATCCTCTACAGCTCTTTCATCAATGGTAATTATACCCAGGCTGTTCTTTTTTAATCCTTTTGTGTAAATGATAATTCGGCTAAATGCAAAATACCTGCTGGCCTTCTTTACGGTAAGAGTATGTTTTCCTCTTTTAAGCCCAGGGATATCAATATAAAGCTTATCCACATTATCCTTTATATTATATTTCCAATTTCCACGATGTTCATCGTTACTTTCAGATATTACACTAAAGGCTTCTCCATCTATTTCGATTTCGCAGGAAATTGTTCCTACAGAATCAAGGGATGGAAATCTGTGAAGCTCCAAAAGAGCCTTTTCACAATCTTCATAAACATAGAAAATATACTCAGCTTCGCTTTCTATAACAACCGATATATTATTTTCATTTTGATTTAACATGGCTTCTAACAAATATCCATTATCTCTTCCAAGATATGGTATCTCTCTAAATCCCTTACAGCTTATGTAATTATTTGCTTTTATAACAATTCGATAATCGTCTTCTATATTTGCAAGCTCTGAAAATACATTATTTTGTTTCCTGTTTTGTTTTTTATTAAGAGCAAATGATTTTTTATAATCCTCGATATCATTAAATAATACCGCGACACGTATGTCATATTCATCTTTATGTTCTATATCTTTAATATAAACAGTTTCCTCAACGGAATAATTTTTATCATTGGCACAATTCTGTCTAAGCTTATTCCAATCAATTTTAAGAAGAAGTCTCTTTTCTCTTATGACATCTATGTCATATATGTTTTCATTATCTCGGATTTCTGATTTAGGACAATTAATTACAGAAAGCCATAGGGGCATTTTTATACTACATTTAATACAGCTATCTCCTGCATTTGAAAGTTCAAAGCTTTTTACAACTTTTCCACCATAATTAAATTTAATCAATATATCCCCGGAATAATTTAACTCACTGTTATAGCAAGAAGTTACAATAAGCTTGTCTTCATACTTCTTAATAGGAGGCTTGCAGGCAGGATGAAGAGCTGTTCTTGGTGGTGGAAAATCTTCAGGTGTAACAATTCCGTTCCATTTTCCATTAGACATTACATGGTTATAAAAATGCAAAAGTGCCCTTCTTGCATGATCATATTCAAGGCTCTTTTGGGTATAAAAACCTGCAGCAGATGCCTTATTATATTTCATGCACATATTACTTCTGTCAGCATAATAGTACATGGCATTTGTATAATACGCAGCATGGAGCTTTAACATAATCATTTGGAAAAAAGCATCTTTGTATTCTTCATCCAGTTTTTCATATATGCTGTTGGCGGTTCTTATTATGTTTTCATATCTGTGAATTCTATCGGCAGCTTCGTCACCATAAGCATCCTGGGCAAAAATATCTATGTCCATATGCTCAAGTTTTCTTGTGTTTGTAAGCTGATCAAATTCTATTAAACAAGGAGCTAGTACATCTCCAAAATGAGCATTAAAGGTTCTGTCAAGCCAAAGCTCCAACCACTCACAAGGATCTGAACTTGGAGCATTTTCTCTTTTGGCATCCCAGCATAATTGAGCATAATAAGAAAGCTGTTGCTCCAAAGGTTTTATGGCTCCAAAATTTGTTACCCAAAGTTTTCTTATATTATTATCATAAGATTTTAAAAGTTCATTTCTGGTCATAGCCATGGGGATAGAGCATATAAATAAATATGATGCAGCCGGAGGAGCCCAATAGGAATTGTGATAATATATTCCGTTTCCCGCTTTTCTTTTTTGAGCTTCCTTATCCGGATATCTGCGCACATATCCATAATTGTCATTGCACCAGATAAGTGTCAGATCATCCGGCACTTTAAGTCCGTTATCATATAACTCAAGTACTTCTTTATAAGGGACGAATATTTTTAAGGTATCGTCATTTTTATCTTCACCCAGTTCTTTTTTAAGAATGTTTTCCTGCGTATCAATGACATCTTCAAGAAGCTTTATCTTAGCCTGTCTAAGTTTTTCTCCCTTTAGTCTTTTTAATTCTTCTGTTTCAAAACCGGAATCATGAATTCCTCTCATGCCAAGAGTATAAGAAACTTCAAAATCCTTATTCTGCTTAACACTTTCAGACCAATATTCCTTAAGCACATCCCTGTTTTTCCCCGGAATTGAAAAGTCATACTGTATGCCCTCATAGCCTTTTTGCTTAAGCCATGGAAACCACTCTCTATTGTTGCTACGCATTAGCATATCGCAGTGAGAAGTACCAACCACAATGCCCATTCTATTTGCAAGATCACCATTTGCCACTACCATATTAAATGAATTTACATGCATGGCAGGCCATATATAATTGAGCTTTAATCTAAGGAGGAGTTCAAAAATCTTCTCATAGGTTTTAACTCCAATGGTTTCTTCCCCCATATAGTTTTGAACCCACTTCTCAAGTTCTTCTTCATCATTTATAAATATGCCTCTGTATTCAATTTCAGGATGGTCTGTAACAAGATAGGAATCTTCAATAACTATTTTGTCCCTGCGTTTTATGGGAACATCTGCCATAAAATACCAAGGGGAAACCATAAGCTTTTTCTCGCAAAACTCATATATTCCGTATATAGTTCCCCTTCTGTCAGCTCCTGCGATATATAAAACATTTTCTTCCACATGTATGGAAAATGCTTCCTTACAGATAATCCCGTTTTCATCTCTGTCCAGAGATATAATTGGGCTCTTTAAAGACTTTCCCACATTACCTATTGTAGCAATGCTAATATAAATTTTTTCTTTGTCAAAAAAAATTCCGCCCTTTTGAAGATTTATGCTGCAGCCTACAACCTTTTCCAAATCTGCCTTTAAGTTGTTGGCTGCAATTTGAACAGCCTCATCTTCATTATCATTTATACTGATTACTACCTTAGAATTCTGCGTCAGTACTATAGACATGAAATACCCCCAATTTATCAGCTTATTCTACTGTTTCCATCTGCGCACACATAAGAAGGAATGCCCCTACCCCATGAAGATCATTTTCAGATACAGGTCTTTCAATATAATACTTGTAATCCCCTACTCCTGTACCTACACAGACATTACCCACAAGCAGATCTTCTCCTCTCCACTCAAGAGAG
>JAILBM010000268.1 GCA_024680925.1 Butyrivibrio sp. | reverse complement strand
CTGTGTAATTTGAACCTACAGTTACTTTAAACGGGAATCCTACATTGCCATTTTTGATGTCACGCCTTCGGCCCTGTGCATGCACAGATAAGCTATGGGAGAGGAAGGCAGAGATTGTGGTTGCGGTAACCCACCTGGCGTCAGCTAGGAGTCAAATAACAGGAAACGGCATTTTGGGGTTAACTAGGAAATAAAAGCAGTCATCTAATCATGGCTGCTTTTTCCATTATTAAGGGAGAAGTGTATGAACGTTAGGGCAGCATTATTTGCTATGGTAAGGGATTTTTCCGTCAAAATGCAAAAAAAGAATATTGCAGCCTTTGCCAGTAGTACTGCTTTCTTTTTGATACTTTCGCTCATTCCGTTGTTGCTTCTTTTTACTTCTATTTTACCTTATACTACTCTTACAGAAGAGGACCTGGTAAGGGTCGTTGTTGATGTTACTCCGGATTTTGCAAATGATATTTTGATAAGACTAATAGATGAGACTTATATGAAGAATACAGCAGTTCTTTCTTTGACTGCTATCATAGCTATCTGGTCCGGATCTCTTGGGATGCTTGCTCTTATAAGAGGATTAAATTGTATATATGATGTAGATGAGTATAGAAATTATTTTTATCTCAGAATTATCGCATCTTTTTATACATTGGTAATGACAGTTATAATGCTAATGATGCTTATGCTCATGGTATTTGGTAATTTGGTTGAGAATTTGATAATTAATGCATACGAGCCTTTGGGATATGTCATAACATTTTTGATACATTTTAGATTTATACTGGTTATTGGTGTGGCGATTTTTATGTTTGCGCTTATTTATACATATGTCCCAAGTGCCAGGATGAAGTATATGTATCAACTTCCTGGTGCAGCTTTTTCGGCAGTAGTATGGTATGTTTTTTCATGGATATTTTCGATTTATGTAAATACAACTGATAATTATTCTTTGTATGGGAGTTTGGCAACGCCTGTAATTATGATGTTTTGGCTATATTTTTGTATATATATTTTTTTTATAGGTGCTTTTATTAATCGTTTCTTTCATCCTGCAGTAAAAGTGTTGTATGATGATCATCATCAAAAGGTTGTGCAGAAAAATGTTAAAAAGAAGAGTTCCAAGCGCATAAGAAAACATAAAAGATATGATGAATTTGGTTAAATAATTCATGGAGGTGATATGAATTGAAACTGAATGATAAATGGTTCAAAAAAAAATGGGTGTCTTATACAATAGCTACATGCTCAGCAGTAATATTATATATGTTGTTATCTAATATAGGTGTTATTCTCGGTGGATTTAGTGCTGTATATAGTTTTATCAGGCCTGTGGCATTAGGGATTGTTATAGCATATATAGTGAACCCTATGGCAAAATTTTTTGAAAACGGTTTATTTAAAAAGATAAAAAATAACAATACTAAGTGGAAGTTGTCTGTAGCAGCTACACTTATTGCAATCATTCTGGCAATATCACTTTTATTTGTTGCGCTGGTACCACAGCTTGCTGATAGTATTAGTACTTTTATATCAAATTTAGGTGGATATGTAGAATCAACACAGCAGTTATTGGAAGAGTTTCAGATTTCCCACGGAGAGGGAATGCTTCATTCTGAATTCAAGAGTCTTGCTGATTTTGTTGGCAAAATTCTCGATGGCATAGGTAATACTCTTACTGGCAATATGGATAGTGTAGTTAGCAGTTCTATGAATGCAGGCAGAGGACTTTTTGATGGATTTATTGCATTTATCCTGGCTATATATTTGCTTCTCGATAAGAAGAGACTTTCTAATGGCTTTTCAAGAATAATGAAACTAATCTTAAAAGAAAAAAGTTACAATAACTCCGCAGAATTTCTTTCAAGGTGTAATGATATCCTTATTAGATATATTAGTTTTGACATTGTTGACGGAATCATTGTAGGAGTTGTAAACGCAATATTTATGCTTATAGCAGGACTACCATATTCTATTCTGATTTCTGTAATTGTAGGATTAACGAACCTTGCACCTACATTTGGACCTATTGTAGGCTGTGTCATAGGTGCACTTATTCTGGTTTTGGTCAATCCATGGTATGCGGTTTGGTTTATAATTTTTACGATTATTTTACAAACGATAGATGGATATATTTTAAAACCGAGATTATTCGGTGAGAGTCTTGGAGTATCACCTCTTATGATTCTGGTTTCTATCGTTTTAGGTGGAAGATTATTTGGTGTTGTTGGAATTCTTTTGGCAATTCCATTTGCAGCAATCTTTGACTTTGTATGGAAAGATTTCATACTAAAAAAACTTGAGGAAAGAAAGTCTAAGATGTACAA
>JAILBM010000219.1 GCA_024680925.1 Butyrivibrio sp. | reverse complement strand
TGTTCACTCGCTAACAGCTCGCTCCAGTAACAAATTCGCGCATTCATTCCAAATCGCCTTCGGCGAGGAATGCGCTCACCCCTGAATCATTTTCTTACGCAGTCAGCGGCGTAGCGCTTCCTGCTACCTCTGAACAGTAACTATATATCAATATGTCACACTAGCCAAAATAGTGAACACTCACTACTTCAAGCCAATTTCAGCACTAGATCAGTTAAAACACAATGCCTATTTCAAAACAAGATCAATTACATCCCTAATCCTATTTCAAAACAAGATCAGTTCAACATCAGGTCTGTTGCAGCGCTAGGCATGTTTAACTCTTGAGTCAACATCGCAAGCGCAGGATCAGATATTCAGCAGCTGGCTGTATACTGCAAGAGCACCATCTGTTTCGTGAGCAAGTACTTTCTTTGCAAGAACTTTACCAAGCTGAACGCCTTCCTGGTCAAAGCTGTTGATATTCCATACAAAGCCCTGGAACATAACCTTGTTTTCAAAGTGAGCAAGAAGAGCACCAAGTGCTGCAGGTGTAAGCTCCTCACCGATGATGATGCTTGATGGACGACCACCTTCGAAGTTCTTGTTCTTATTATCATCAGCCTTACCGCAAGCAAATGCAACGATCTGGGCAGCAACGTTAGCGCAGAGCTTCTGCTGGCTTGTGCTGTTCTCGATTGTAACATCATTGTGAAGCTGGCTGTTCTTAAATCCAATAAACTGAAGAGGTACAATATCAGTTCCCTGGTGAAGAAGCTGATAGAATGAATGCTGTCCGTTTGTACCTGGTTCACCAAAGATAACAGGACCTGTAACATAATTTACAGGCTCGCCAAAACGGTTAACACTCTTACCATTTGATTCCATATCAAGCTGCTGCAGGTGAGCAGGGAAACGGCTAAGTGCCTGTGAATATGGAAGTATTGCTGTGCTTGGATATCCAAGTACGTTACGCTCATATACACCGATAAGTGCGTCAAGCATTGCTGGGTTCTGAAGGAGATCCTTGTTTGTAGCAAGCTTGTCTTCTGCTGCAGCGCCATCAAGGAACTGAGCAAATACTTCTGGACCAAATGCAAGTGAAAGAACTGCTCCACCTACACCTGATGTTGATGAATAACGTCCGCCGATGTAATCATCCATATAGAAAGCTTCAATGAAATCATCACTGTGTGCAAGTGGTGATGTCTCTGAAGTAACAGCGATCATGTGCTTAGCAGGATCAAGTCCAGCCTTCTTTAAAGCATCCATTACAAATGACTGGTTTGTAAGTGTCTCAAGTGTTGTACCTGATTTTGAAACAAGGATAAAAATAGAGTGAGCAACATCAACACTGTTTAATACAGCTGAAGCATCATCAGGATCTACGTTAGAGATGAATTTAGCTTCCATCTTGAATGTGCCGTTCTTCTTTGCCCAGTTCTCAAGTGCAAGATACATAGCACGAGGACCAAGGTCAGATCCGCCGATACCGATCTGAACTACAGTTGTGAACTTCTCACCCTTAGCATTTGCAATCTCACCGGAATGAACTTTATTAGCAAAATCAGCAATTCTCTGCTGCTCTTTCTTGTAGAACTCACGCTTATCAACACCATCAGCTTCTACCTTTTCTCCAAGCTGACCTCTTGTAAGCTGGTGAAGGACCATACGCTTCTCACCTGTATTAATAACTTCTCCATTGTAAAGAGCTTCATATTTCTCAGTAAGCTGTGCCTCTTCTGCAAGCTTTTTCAAGCCTTCAAGGATTGTGTCATCTACTTCCTTGGCAGCGTAGTTGTAAGTAAGATTTCCAGCCATAGGTACTGAATATTTCTTTACTCTCTCTGCACCTGATTCGCCGCTCATAACCTTTACAAGGTCAACTTTTTCAGCTTTTTCAAGTGTGCTAACACTGCTGAGTGTATCAAAGTTATTCCAATTTATCATAATATTAGCCTCCTAATAATTTTTAACAAGATTATTCAACTCTCCAACATAATAGCACATTTTTTCCATAAGAAAAATGATTAAAAAAACGTTTTCTTATCTTGAATTATAAGAACGTCTGGAATAAAAACACTCCATATTCCACAAAACATTTGCGCATCCCATACCCTGTCAGGATCTGGAATGCGCTAAAATTTTCATAGAGGCTGATTTATTTAAAGAATGACATTTCTTTATCCAGTTCTTTGGCAATAACACTGAGGTTGATTGCTTTCTGGGATACTTCTTCCATAGTATCTGAAAGATCCTGCATGGAAGCTCTTGTTTCTTCTGAACTTGCTGCATTTTCCTGAGATATTGAAGAAAGATTGGTTATTACATCGCTGATAACGTGACTAGCCTTTTCTGATTTATCAACATTGGTAACTATGTCGCCTGTAAGAGCGATTGACTTGTTGATATCCTCAATGAGGGCATCAACCTGCTCAATAGTCCTGTGGATAGTACTACGCTGCTTACTGATGATCTCCTGTACGCTTCCTGCTTCCTCCATAGTCTTGTTGGAATCGGATGCAAGGCCCTTCATAGCTTCCTGTATATTTCTGGCTGCTTCTGCTGACTGATCAGCAAGCTGTCTGATCTCATCAGCAACAACTGCAAAGCCTTTACCTGCTTCGCCGGCTCTTGCGGCCTCAATACTTGCATTAAGAGACAAAAGATTGGTCTGAGCTGCGATAGCATCAATGATAGTAACAGCTTCGCTGATAGTGGTAACTGCAGTGTTGGTATTACCGATCAGTTCTACGATACCGTCAATAGCTTCGATACTCTCTCTTGTAGACATTCTGAGTTCACCCAGCTTTTCCTGACTGGCTGAAGAATTGTTCTGCATAGAATCTGCAAGTCCCTGCATCTCTTTGGTGTTATCTGTTATAAGTTCGATAGCATCATTGATATCACTGACGCTGGTAACTGCTTCCTGAAGAGACTCTGCCTGGCTTGATGCTCCGGTAGCGATCTGGCCGACTGCTATAGTAACATTTTCTGCAGTTTCGGTAATAGATGCAACTGTATCACTTAAATAAGCAGCTGATTTATCTACTTCATCAGAAGATTTTCTTGCATCATCAATTACGGCCCTTATTTTTTCAGCCATGTTGAATAAAGAACTGGACATTTCTCCAAGTTCGTCTTTTCTACTTTTAACTTTATCTGTAAGGCTAATGCTAAGATCACCTGTTGCCATCTGACGAACAGCCCTGACATTTTCATCAATAGCCTGAATAATCTTCAATACATAGAATACTGTAGCAATGGTAAAGGCAATTATGATAAGTCCTGCAACAGTGATCATGAGCTTGATCCTGTCGTTTATGTAGGTTGAAATATTGATCTTTTTCATACCTACAAAAGCCATACCATAAACACTTCCGGTAGACTTATCCAGTAAAGGCTCATAAGCAACGTAATACTTTTCACCATTAATAACTACATTCTTAGCCTGATATGACTGCTTGTTATTGATAACAGCCTGTATAATAGCGTCACCAGCCTTGGTACCCACTACTCCCTCTATGCTTGAACGAGCTCTTGTATCTCCCAAAAAGAAAGTGTAATCATAGCCCGTCTTATCACTCATATCTGATTCTAGAGTTGCTATCTCATCTTCATCGGTAGCATATTCAAGAACCATAGCATAGGACTTACATGCTGCAAGTACACCCGTTTCCACTTCTGTTTCCATACCTCTACGCAAGTTGACTACTCCGACAATGGTGGCAGATCCTCCTACAAGAATAAGTGCCAGCATAACAAAACCACTTAATATTATTCGTAAAGATGTAATCCTGCTTTTTTCTTCCATATAATACCTCCATATCGGAAAAATAAATAACCCTTTCACATAAAATCGTTAACCATTCCACTCAATATGCTAACATATTAGGCACTTATTTTATAATAAACTTTTTATAAAGAACAAAGAATGTCGCTTGCGACATTCTCGCGCCGAGCGCGGTTGCATTTATGCAACATTTACCTATCGCGCGAGTGCGCATCCTTAGCGGAGCGTTTTTTATATCATAGGAAAGCAATTTCCTATGATATAAAAAAAACAGCAGGCATATCTATCATAAATATACCTGCTGTCAGAATTATTATGTTATTGTACAACCACCGTTTATGAAAGCTCGTCCAAAGTCTTTCCATAGGAGGGCATAAACTCTTCCATGAAATCATGTACCTCAGGAAGCTCCATTCGAAGACTTCCTATAGTTCTTAAGGTACTTTCCTTGGCAGTCCTAAACTCTGTGTTCCCGGATTTTTCTTCTTCAATGCATTTAATAAGAGCCGAAAGCTTATCTGCTGCCTTAACAAGACTTCTCATATAACATTCGTCCTTATCATCCTTGTTATATTTGAATATCTTTTCATAGGTAGGTCTAAGATCTTCGGGAAGTCTTTCCAAAAGTCTGTCTACCGCCACAGCTTCAACCATTTTATAGGCATGTCTTATTTCATCATTGTAATATTTTACTGGTGTTGGCATATCACCTGTAATGATCTCGGAAGCATCATGATAAAGTCCTGCAAGAGCAGCCTTTTCTGCATCAAGATTTCTGCCGTATCTTATATTTCCTATGGTACAAAGTGCATGGGCTATCATAGCAACCTCCACAGAATGCTCACTGAGAGTCTCTTCTCTTGAATTACGCATCAAAGCCCATCTTTCTATGTACTTCATTCTTGAAACAGTAGCAAAAAAATTATATGTATCCATTTTTTAAATCACATCCAGACGTTTAATATATCCCGGTTTGTCGGAAGGAGCTATAAGCTGTTTGATATTTGTAACCTTAGCCCATTTATCCACAACCTGGTTTTCTACAATTACCTTACTATCAATTATGGAATGTCCCATGATTACACAGTTTCTTACAACAGCACCTTTTCTGATCTCTACACCACGACCGATAACAGAGTTCTCAACAGTGCCCTCTATAAGACAGCCATTGGCTACCATAGAATTCTTAACGGATGATCCGTTTACATATCTAACAGGACAGGAGTCTGTAGTTCTTGTATAAATAGGCCACTCATCAGAGAACAGCTCCGATGAAATGTCATAATTAAGAAGCTCCATATTGGCATCATAGTAGCTCTTAAAGTCAGTTATGGCTGCAAAATATCCCTTGTGCTGAATTCCTCTGACATCCAGTTCATCACATTTGCTGTTTACAATATCAACCATTCTGTAAATAGAGGAGGTTGCCTTTGCATCATACAAAAGCTGTATAAAGAGATCCTTACTCATTACATAGGTATCCATGAAGATATTCTTATCTGCATTACAGCCTGTATTTATCTCGATGGATTTAATACCCTTTTGTCTGTTAAGATTAACCGCAAAACAGTTTCTGTAACAGGAGCTTGCATTATCTACCTTGTGATAAAGAAGTGTTACATCTGCTCCTGAACTTAAATGTTCATCCAACAGTTTAGAGTAATCTTCCTTAAATACCATATAGCCCGGAGTAATAATTACATAAGGCTGATGCATACGCTCGATAATTGAAATATTATCAAGATATGCCTTAACATCGGTATTATAAACCTGATTCAGAATATCCTCTCTGCTAAACATCATCTGTAAAAGACCACGTTTAGAGTTAATGTTGTATATACGTCCGCTTCCTATATGCTCTGCAAGGGAACGGGGATTTTGATTTGTTGCATATACCTGAACACGCTCTATTTCACTATTACTGAAGGATGACAGCGGGAAATCTATTATTCTGTATCTTCCAAGGAACGAAAAAGCGTTGATTGGTCTAAAGTCCTGCAGTCCTTCTACTCTTATATATCCACCTGCCGGTGCTACTATACCAAATGCTCTTGCCATATCACTTTCCTCCCTTTACGTCTTTAGCTACAAGAAGTATATTTTCACTCTTGGCACTTCCCACAACAGCACCTTTGCCTATCTTAACGCCATCTGCCACAAGGGCTCTTGTAACCTTTGCCCCTTCTTCAACTATGGCTCCCGGCATAAGTACCGTATCCTTAACCTTAGCGTTTTTGCCAATTGTAGTTCCCGTAAACAGGACTGAGTTTTCAACCTTTCCTTCAACTCTGCATCCCTGAGTGATATAAGCATTTTTGACTTCTGCGTCAGGACCTATATACTGTGGAAGTTCGATGGCATCCTCTGTATATATTTTCCAGGACGGATCTGCAAGATTCAGCTCACTGCTCTTCTCCAAAAGATCCATATTTGCTTCCCAAAGGGAATCTATGGTTCCCACATCCTTCCAATATCCTTTAAATTTATAGGCATATAATGCTTTACCATCAGCCAGCATTGTAGGAATAATGTCTTTACCAAAATCATGGTTTGAATCATTATTTTTCATATCAGCCACCAGCATTTTTCTAAGAAGCTTCCAGCTGAAAATATAAATACCCATAGAAGCAAGATTGCTCTTAGGATGCTCAGGCTTTTCCTCAAACTCGACAATTCTGCCATCCTCTGCCGTATTCATGATACCAAAACGGCTTGCTTCCTTTTTAGGTACCCCGATAACCGCAATTGTGGCATCTGCTTTTTTCTCCAGATGTGCCTTAAGCATTTTGTCATAGTTCATCTTATAAATATGATCTCCTGATAATACAAGAAGATAATCAGGGTCATAGGTATCAATAAAATCAATATTCTGAGAAATTGCATCTGCGGTTCCTCTGTATACATCAAGTCCTGCATCTGCTTTTTCACGAGGTGGCAATATAAATACACCACTATCCTTGGAATCCAATCCCCAAATACGTCCTGCAGCCGCATAGCTGTTAAGAAGCACAGACTCATACTGTGTAAGAACTCCTACTATATCCACGCCGCTGTTGGCACAATTACTTAAAGGGAAATCAATGATTCGATACTTTCCGCCAAATGATACAGCCGGTTTTGCAACCTTATTTGTAAGGTCTTTAAGTCTGCTTCCGCGACCACCTGCCAATACCATAGCTAACATATTATTTTTGCTCATTCCCCCTTCTCCTTTCTGCCGGTCGATATGACCTGTAATTATAGATAAAAAAGATCTGTAAATACTTATTTACAGTAAAAAAACACATAAATGCTACATTTATTATACAGCATAAATAAAAAAAGAACCACATTTCATGCACGTTTTGTACAGAAAAATGTGGTTTTTGAGCGGTTTTTTATTAATGATTACTATTATTGCGAAAAAAATATCTGCTTATGACTTTTTGTCGCTTTGCTCCAAAAGTCATGCAAATAGGCCATTTGAAGGCGACTAAAGTCGCAGGGCCTATTTGCCTCTTGAATCACTTTCTTACGAAACCCGCAGTAAATGCGGATTTCTGTAATTAATGTACAAGAATATATACATTTACATTTTTGAAAACTGCCTATAGTGGCTTTCCGTTATTTTTAAAATCATTTCCTATAAGGCAGCCCATCATGCCAAGGGATGTGATTTCAAGCTCAGACCATTTTTTCTTTTTATTGAAACGGCTGAAAGAAACCACAAGATTAAGATCTATTTCTTCGCCCTTAACCATGGCATACTGCACTGCCTGCTCCAGATGTACTCTGTTAAAAAGATTAAACATAGTCGGGGACTTTCCTTCAAAATAGTCTATATTATCTATTACAAAGATTCCGTCCTTGGTAAAGTTCTTAATATAATTCTCTTTATCTACAAAATAGTATTCTTCATTTATATTAGGATTATTACCAAACATCTGATAAAAACAGTGTTTGATTCCATCATAAATATAGATCTCATCAATACTGAAAACGTTGCAAAGCTGCGTCAAAAGCTCCTTTTTACGATCATGAGATGCAACGGTGTATTCCAGTATCATATTATTAAGGGCTCTGTTTCTTCCTGCCCTTGTGGTCATACCTTTTTTGCCTGTCTGAGATTCAATCTCCGCATATACATAATCATGATGAAGCTCATCACGATATATGATGTATCTGTTTTTGCCCTTTTCCTTGGCAAGGTACAGGGTTTTATCAGCCACATAAAAAAGGCTCTTGTATTCCATGGCATCTTCCGGATAAGTTGCACTTCCGATAGAGCAGGTTATCTTGATCTTATTATGAACAGGATCGTTGTCATAAAGCTCCGCCAGTCCCGTTTTTATCATTCTAAAAATCCCGCGAAGCTCTTCCTTATCAGGCAGATCCTCCAAAACGACGAACATCTCATCTCCGCCTATCCTGCCGCATAAGCCGTTTTTGCCAACGGCATGCTTGATAACACTGGCAACATCTCTTATAACTCTGTCTCCGAAGAGATGACCATAGGTATCATTTATATTTTTAAAATCATCAATATCTATTATTGCAATGGATATTCTTCTATTAGGCCTGTTATCAATAAGCTGCATGGTATAATCGGTAATAGCCCGCTTATTTAAGACATCGGCACCTACATCCTTATAGCCTGTATCAAGGCTTTTGCTTTGTAGGATCTTCTGCATGTCGCTCTTGTCATTTATAACGTAGATAATGCCCAGGACATAGCGCTTACCACCCTTTTCCGTAAAGGCTTTACAGTTATAAAAACAGCTGTCTATGGAATGCATTCCAAATAGCTTTTCATGTCTGATCTGTCTGTTGATTGTCTGCTTTCCGTTTAAGATATCATTATAAAGCTCCATGAACTTATTCACTTCGCCCTTGGCAAGTACTCCCTCGGAAAGCATGTATTCTTTCCATTCCTCCATGGTGCCATCGTAAATCTTGATCTGATTGGCAATACCGGGAATAGTTATCACAAGATTTCCGGTTTCCATATCATATTGCATGATATATCCGTCGATCATATCCATAAATTCAAAATATCTGTTGGCAAGAGGATTGTAATTGGAATCTGCATTTCCAAGAAGATCCACGTCGGAAATATACATAGCGATATCAGACTTATAACCTGACATACCTATAAAATACCAGTTATAACTACCGCCCTTTAATCTGATTCTGGCTGCTGCCACATATTTTTTGTCGGTCCCCATAACAACTTTAACAGCTGCCTGTATAATATTGACATCATCGGGATGAATTACACGCGTAAAAATAAGGCCTGCTGCATCTTCTCCCACTAATTGGTAATAACTTGCATCGGCCTGCCTGATTTCCATATTCTCATCGATCACAACTCTCACGTTGTAATACATAGTTGCATGTTGATTGTATTTTTGTTCCATTAATTTATACGCTTAAATTTACACTACAATGTCAATTGCTGTGCCAAGCTGGGCATAACCCATACCTGCACCATTTTGATTATAGCTTGTAACCTTATCTGCAAAATTTGATGCTATTTTATTAAAGCCTTTATTCAAAATCCTGTTGTTCTCTTCAGCATCTATCTTATTATCATCTGTATCTATGGCATTGGGATATCTGACAGGATTAACAGGCGAAATTGTAAACTCACCGCCAACGGAGCCCGCAGACTTTACGGATTCAGCATAGGCATCAGAAGTAACAGACTGATTTTCCAAAGGCATCTGCATCGGTCTGATGGATTGAATGGGCATATATGCACTTATTCCTGATATTCCGGATATAGCCATAGTATCTCCTGTCAAATAAATTCTTATAAAAATTATAGCAAAGGATAATCTACATTTGGTAAACTTTATACTTTTTTAATCATTAATTTTAAAAAAATAATCCTTTAAACTCCACTTGCATATTGAAGAAGTTTATTATACAATGCTTTAATAAACATTGTGAACAATTGATTTAGAGATGCCTCGATGGGGCACCTTCAATATAAGGATAGGAGTGATTTTATGGGATCTTTAAGAGATTTATTTTTTGGCGATGAAAAAGAAAACAGCGCTGCTCAGACAACTACAGCACCTGCAGAAGCAGCAAACGCTGAGTCTTCTAACGGTGAAAGCGCAGGATTTGAAGAAGTTACATCTGAAGAGCTTGTAGGAAACATTATTGCAAAACATCCTATGGCTGCTCAGTTTTTGATGGAATGTGGTATGGAATGCATTTTCTGTCCTGCATCTCAGATGGAGTCTTTATCAGATGCATGTGCAGTACATGGTATTGACGGTGATGAGATTGTTGCAGCACTTAATGAATATCTTCAAAGCCACAACAATTAATTATTTGTTTCTCACCGGAAACTAATCTATAATTATAAGGAGCTGTCAGGCTATAGGGCTTGGCAGCTTTATTTTTATATTATTCCAATTTGGAGATTTATATGAGTGATCATTTAAGTATAGGCATACTTGCCCATGTAGATGCAGGCAAAACAACACTTTCGGAAGCACTGCTCTTCCTTACGGGAAGCATAAGGAAGGTAGGAAGGGTGGACCACGGCGACGCTTTTTTAGATACTTATTCTCTGGAGCGTTCAAGGGGTATTACCATTTTTTCCAAACAGGCTCAGCTAAAATTAGGTGACTATGAGGTAGCTCTTATTGATACTCCGGGCCATAGCGATTTTTCACCGGAGATGGAAAGGACCCTTCAAATCCTTGATTATGCTGTTCTTGTAATAAGCGCCGCTGACGGTGTTACAGGACAGGTGAGCACTTTATGGAAGCTTCTTGAACACTATAATGTTCCTGCATTTATTTTTGTCAATAAAATGGATCAGCCGGGAAGTAACTGCGATGCAATTTTAAAGGAGCTAAAGGAAAAGCTCTCTTCAAACATAGTATCCTTTAATTCCTATAATGAAGAGGATGAAGACGGAAAATCCTTAGGTGATGAGCTTATGAAAAATTCATTGTTGCAGGAGGAAATAGCCGTTTGTGATGATGATCTTCTTCAAAGCTTTCTTGAGGGCACTGTGCCTTCCATATCAGATGTACAAAAGCTTATCCTTGAAAGAAAGCTTTATCCTTGTTTTTGGGGCTCCGCTTTAAAAATGAAAGGAATTTCGTCTTTTATTGAAAGTCTCTCCCAAAGCCTTTGTCACAAGGATTACCCGAATGAATTCGGTGCCAGAGTATTTAAGATATCAAGAGACAGTACCGGAAACAGACTTACCTGGATGAAAATAACAGGTGGCACACTTCCGGCCAGAAAACAGCTTAAATTCATTAAAGATGAAACTGAGATTACAGAAAAAACAGATCAGATAAGAGTTTACTCCGGTGAAAAGTTCACTTCCATTCCCGAGGCAGTTGCGGGACAGGTAGTGGCAGTTACAGGATTATCTCTAAGTAAGGCCGGACTTGGACTTGGCATAGAAGAAGGCATAACTCCGGAGGTTTTACAACCAATTCTTACCTGCGAAATCATCCTTCCACAGGGCAGCGATAAATTCAAGGCATATCAGGATTTCAGACACCTTGAAGAAGAAGAACCCATGCTCAGGATCATCTATCACGAAGATAGCGGCGAAATCGATGCTAAGGTCATGGGGCAGGTTCAAATGGAAATACTCCATCAGCTTATATTGGAACGTTTCAATATGGATGTATCCTTTGGTCCGGGACATATTGTGTATAAGGAAACTATCAAAAATCCTATCGAGGGTGTTGGGCATTTCGAGCCTCTTCGCCATTATGCAGAGGTTCATTTGCTTTTAGAGCCGGGAGAACCGGGAAGCGGTATGCACTTTGACAGTAATTGTCCTGTGGATACCCTGGATAAAAACTGGCAGCGGCTGGTTCTTACTCACCTTGAGGAAAAACAGCATATCGGAGTGCTTACAGGGTCTGAGCTTACTGATATGAAGATTACACTTATAGCAGGACGAGCCCATGAAAAGCATACAGAAGGTGGAGACTTTAGAGAGGCAACCTACAGAGCCATAAGGCAGGGTCTTATGATGGCTGAAAATGTACTTTTGGAACCTGTCTATAACTACAGGATTGAGCTTCCTCAGGCCAGCCTTGGAAGAGCCCTAAGCGATATACAGCGTATGTCAGGAACTAATGATGCTCCTGATTCCGACGGAACTTATGCTGTTATTACAGGAACTGTTCCGGCTTCAGAGCTTTTGGATTATGCCGGAGAGCTGGCATCCTATACCGGCGGCCTTGGAAAGCTCTCTTTAGAGCTTAAGGGATATGAGCCTTGTCACAATGCCGAGGAAGTAATTACACGTATTGACTACTATCCGGAACTTGATACTGAAAATCCTTCCTCTTCCGTTTTTTGCTCCCATGGCTCAGGAACTGTCATTCCCTGGGATGAAGTAAGAAATTATATGCATGTGGAAAGCGGCTGGATGGATATGGAAAATGCTGCCTCTGTCACAGACTTAACCGCCGATGAGAAAATGCTGGAAGCCTACAAGGCTAACGAAGCAAGAAAAAGACTGGACAGGCGCTCTTTTACCGAGCAGGACAGAGATTACAGAGCTACAGAAAATGAGCTTAAGGAGATTTTTGAAAGAACCTACGGTCCAATTAAGTCCAATGTCGGAAACAATGATGAAATGGGCAAAAAGGTATATCATTCCAAAACTCCAAACGTAAAATACAGAGCTCCGAAGCCTCCTGTAGATGGAGATGAATATCTTCTTGTTGATGGCTACAATATAATCTATGCTTCAGAGGAGCTTAAAGCTCTTGCTCAAACGGATTTAAAGGCTGCCAGAGACAAACTAATGGATATACTGGCGGATTTTCAAGGCTACCGTAAGGAAATTGTCATCCTGGTATTTGATGCCTACAGAGTTCCCGGCGGTACTGAACATGTTGAAAAATACCACAACCTTGATGTGGTATTTACAAAGGAAGCAGAAACAGCAGATCAGTACATAGAAAGAACTGCCCATGAAATCAGCAAAAAGCACAGGGTAGCTGTTGCTACAAGTGATGCCATAGAGCAGGTTATTATTCTTGGAAGCTCCATGCGTTTATCTGCAAGAGATTTCTGGAATGAGGTAGAATATACAAAAGAACAGGTTCGAGAGCATATTGAAGGAGAAAGCACCGGACTTAA
>JAILBM010000169.1 GCA_024680925.1 Butyrivibrio sp. | reverse complement strand
TGTTAATCGAGTCTTCATCATTTCCCGCATCCATGCAGATCCATATACTTCGGACTGCTTTGAGATTATCATAATCAGACTTTGCAAACTCTACTTCCTTCTGAGCAGAAATCATACGACTTATATAATAGATTATCCTATTATCTATATCATAACCAAGCTTTGAAGAATCTGAACTTCGTTGTGCCTCTATATTTATCAAAACTTTAATAAGCTCTTCTCCACTATACACAGAAAATCTTATATCAAAAAATATCTTCCCCTCACCCAAAACATTGTCTTCTTCAGACTCTTTTCTTATCTTCTCCGTATTGGTATGTCCAGGTTCTAGCCTGACCTTAGAAACCTCTGGATCATCGATATTAGCTATAATAACATCAATATCAGTATCTTTAAATTCATCCAAAGTGTATTTAAGTATCCGTGCTAAAATCTGTTTATCCGCAAGGATTTCCTTAATACTGTCATCATAAGCTGCTCGCTGAGCTGTAATATCAATAACCTGTGCTATATTACTCTCCATCTGCATTCTCTACTCCAATTGTTAAATACTTTTTTGCAAATAAATGCTATGAGATTATTATAGCACATATGTTCGTATATGAACAAGTGTTTGTGTAAAAATAAGCCATAAAACTTGGCTTCTAGGCTCATAAATCCAAGTGAACACACAGGGTCTTGATTTCATAAGGTTTAAATTGAAGAGATATTTCTTTTTTGCCCTTATTATATGGCACCTCTTGCGATGAAATTCGATTTTCCAATAAATCACACTCATACACCTCTTGAACCAAAGTGGTAAAGCCCTTTAACAAAGCGGCTTTAACATTATGTTCAAGTCCATGACCCTCATACATTCTGATTATTATCTCTTTATCACCATCTTCGGAAAGTTTGATAGCTTCAGTATATATGCCTCTTTCCTCTCCAAAATCAATTATTGCCTTAACATAATCTGAGAATCCTTCAAAGAGATGTTTTTCTTCATTAAGCTTTCGTGCATTCTCTATGACTTCTCCGCTCTTGAAATCGCCCATATGCGGGTAAAGTGAGTAGGTAAATTCATGGAGTCCCTGATCAGCATTTGGATTTGGGAAAATGCCGGATTTAATGAGGGTGAGGCGCATTAGTTTTTCTTTTGCATCATAACCGTATTTACAGTCATTTAGAAGAGCTACTCCATGGGTCCCCGAAATTTCGGCATTTTTAAACTTTAGAGAATCCTCAATTTTTTTTGTGTTTTCAGATTTATCTGCATTCTCTGTCTTTTCCGCGTTTTGTGATATATCGATCCATTTATGTGCACAGCACTCAAACTTCGCCTTATCCCAGCTATTATTGCGGGTAAGATTTCTGGTTATATTTCCGTATTGAATTTCACAGTTTATAACGTCACTATCTATGTTTACCGGGAAGGCAGCTTTAAGCAAAATCTGATGCTCATGCCAGTCTACCTTGGTTTCAAAGTCTATTCTCCTGGAGTTTGCATAAATTATGATATTCTGACAAATTTCAGACTCTCTGAAATTTCTCTTTATAGTGATCACAACCTTTTGCTGTGTCTTGTCATCAGCATCCGCATCTTCCGGTTCCTCATATATTTTGTATGAAAACTCCCGGCAATCGGTGATATCCCAAGACACGTTCTCAAAGTCAGCATCAATATTCCAGCAGTCATATTGCTTTGGCTTATCTTCAAAGGCAATGAGTCTGTTCAAAGGATGGGCATTTTCAGGTCTTACTTCATACCCTGCTTCTTTATCGAAAAGGCTTATGATTTCTGCATTTGAGTCAAAAATGATGTTATAAAAGTTATTTGATATATACAAATTGTCTTTCTTTGAAGATAATTTGATTTTTCCTGATCTGTGAATGCCTTTGCCCTGTCGTTTACATATTTTTGCATTCAGAATACTTTCCGAATTTAAATCTTCACCTGCACAGGTATCAAATAATTTACCAATATCGAGTTTCTTTTTTGCCTTATCTATTATATCCTCAGCTTTTCGTTCTATCTCGGCATATTGTTTATCAGAGTCTTGATATACCTGCTCAATAGAGGAGCCCGGCAGTATATCGTGAAACTGGTTAAGAAGTACTGTTTTCCATATTTCATTAAGTTTAGCAGCCGGGTATTTAGTACCTTTTTGCAAAAATGAGCACACTGAAAGCACCTCCGCTGCCTGAAGCAGGTACTCAGCGTGGCGGTTATTTCTCTTGTTTTTTCCAATGGATGTGTAGGTTCCTCTGTGGAATTCAAGATAAAGCTCTCCATTCCAAACCGGAACTCTTCTGTAGTCCTTTACAATTTGTTGCAATTGGGCAAAAAAGTCTGCAACACGAGTTTGTTGCGTTTTGGGAACACCGGGGATACCCATTCTGAAACGCCTGTCCATTTCAAGCATCTGCCAGGTTGGTCCTCCTCCGCCATCACCGTGACCCATACAGGTGAGAACATTATCTGTAATGTTTTTTTCTCTGAAGGCAGTCCAGGTTCCCATGATCTGAGAAGCCGTATGTTTGCCATTATAGGTGTAATTAAGGGTAGAGCCAGTCTCAGCGGCATCTCTTGCTTTATCCTCATCGCAGGTGGTGACTATGTAGGTTGTTATCCTGCTGCCATCGATTCCTTCCCATTTAAAGAGGTCATAGGGCATTCTGTTGGTGTCATTCCAGGCAAGCTTTGTAGTCATGAATGTTCTGATACCGCTTTTTTTGAGGATCTGAGGCATGGCAGCGCTATAGCCAAATACATCAGGGAGCCATAGGACCTTACTGTCTATTCCAAACTCTTTTTGGAAATATTCCTTGCCATAAAGGATCTGACGCACCAGTGACTCACCGGAGGTGAGGTTGCAGTCTGCTTCAAGCCACATGGCACCTTCGGGCTCAAACCTGCCTTCCCGAACTCTATTTTTTATCTCATCAAAAAGCTCAGGCTCTTCCTGTTTTACAAATTCATAGAGCTGTGGCGTACTGGCCATAAATATATAATCCGGATACCGGTTCATAAGTTCCATTACTGTAGAATAACTTCGTACAACTTTTTCTCTAGTCTGACGAAGCTGCCATTTCCAGGCTACGTCTATGTGAGTATGGCCTACGGTATTAACGATACCGGGAACAGGACCTGTGCCGTAGAGGTTACTCCTAAGGTAGTCGGAAGCTTTATCCGCATTATGAAAGACGATTTTATACTCGTTTCCATTGGCCTGATCATCATTTAAGATATTACAAGCCGTAGCGAGATTATCCATAATAACTCCCAGAGGTTCTTTATATTTATCAGGTACATTTTGAAAAAGCTCATTTGTGATATTTGGGTTCTTGTCGGACTCTTCGACGGCTCCGGCTGTGGTATCAAGTACAGATTCTTTTTTGCTCTCAGGGATACCCAGCATGGCCTTTGCGGCCTCAAAGGGCACAAGCATATCGAAATATAACTTTTGAACAGCCTCATTTCGGGCCGCAATAGACATTTTTAAAAGATTTTGGCCCTCACCAAGATTAGAATAGGCATAGATTCTGATGTCTATGTGCCTATCCTTTTGGGCTTCCCAGTCTGTTTTTTCGTATATCACAAGACTGTCATGATTTATATCCATACCGCAACGCCTCTTGCCGTTTACATATACAAGCATCTGCGGATTATTGGTGTTCCAGATATCCTCTGCACCTGTAGACAGGAAAAAAACAACTTCTTTTCCCTTATATATATCAGGAATATCTAAAGTCAGCGCAAAGCAATAGTGTGTATCTGACTTCCCCCATACTTCTTCTTGTGAAAAATTATCCCAAGACGATGCATCTTCCAAAGTAACACTTCGTAATCCGTATGGAACTTCTTTTACCTTTACGCCTTCAGCAGTTAGGAATTCATAAACAGGCCTCGTATCTTCTAAGAGGTTTTGTTCCAGATTTTCTAATGTATTATATATTGTATTGTATTTTTCTAATATATTATTCTGTGCTTTCTTCATAACCATTATAATACCCGCCCTTCTATAGTAATTTATCACAAAAAAATGGACTAAAATTCTGTTAATAATAATCTTAATAGTGGAAACTGACAGTGTTAAAATAGTTTCATGAACTTCGAAAGGACAATTTTGATATGAATAAGTTAAAGCCTATAACTAACAAAATATTATGGATCTTTGCACTGGGACAGTTTGGATGGAGCCTGTTATCAGGTGTTGTTTCTAACTGGATGGTCTACTATTACACCGGAAGTCCTGATACTCAAAATCCAAATACAGGACTATTTGCATCTTTTATAACACAGAACCCGGTTCTATTTAAGCTTACGCTTTTTGGTCTTGTGCTCGCATGCGGCAGAATATTTGATGCTATTACTGCCCCTCTTATAGCCGGATGGTCAGATAGGGCTAATTATAAAAGCGGACGCCGTATTCCATTTTTGCGTACCATGGCAATCCCATTTGCTTTATGTACTATTGGATTGTTTTCACTTCCACAAACTAGTAGCGTTGTTGTAAATGATGTTATTCTTTTTGTACTTCTCATGGTCTTTTATTTGTTCATGACAATGTTTTGTACTCCTTACA
>JAILBM010000163.1 GCA_024680925.1 Butyrivibrio sp. | reverse complement strand
TTGCCCTCTTCCATCCTTGGAAATTCCTGAAGATAGATTTTGTCATCCTCATGAAGGGCATTGATCTTGATCTTGCCTTCAAAAGAGTCTGTCAGACGCTTTCCCTCGTCACTGCTTATAAATCTCTTAAGACCGATTTCCCACTTTTGGCCTGTGTAATAATTATCGGCAATCATGGTAGGTTTTCCGTCATGGTTAACATAAACCTCTCCGGAATCGCAGGCATGGTCAATCATAACTATAACTTCATCTGCAGCTTCACAGATACCGCTTACCTTAAGATCATAAACCTCCATATCCTCATCCGCAAAGTTATTACAGATTTCCTTTTCGGAAACATTCATGGTCTTCTTAGCCTTTGCTGCCATTTCAAGACCATTTTCCTTATCAGCTCCGGATAAAAGAGTACATTCGGTGCTTGTGGTATTTTCCAGCTTATGGGAGGTTGCATATACAGCAAAATTCATACTGCTTAGCATATCATCCTCCATGGCTTCCATATCAAAACCATAGCCTTCCATATAATCACTGCCCTCTTCCTGCTGACAGGCAAAAGACTTATTGTGCTTATCGGAAGATGAATAATCAGGCCAGATGCTATAGGAAGCATGCTTCCAAGTGCCTTCTTTTACATTGGTATAAAGCTCATACTTGCCATCAGAGCGTCTTACCACATCACCTTCACTGATAATAAGATGCTCTATTCCACCTATAAATACCTTAGATGCATGCAGAGCCTCATCCCTGGTAAGTGTTACAATAAGAGTTCCTCCAAGGTCACCTTCAATATCATACTGTGCGCTGACTGCATTATCAGTATAGAATACATAAGCATCGGCTCCGTTTTTGCCTGCACCCTTTAAGATACATAAAGGTGTAGCCATGGCTGACTTAAGGATTGCGCCGTTTTTGCCAATAGGCATGTTAAATGGATAAAAGAAATAATCTCCATTCTCCACATCCCTTGCTTCAAAAGAAGCAAGAACTGTTTTTCCGTCTGCAGCATAGGCCTTAAGCTCTTCATCTCTATGCTCAGCCATCTCATATCTTCTCTGATAATTATTTACAAAAAAGAATCCTGATGTAATATCCTCTCCATCGGAATTTTTGATAGTATGACAGCGAACAGAACTTCTAAGGGATTCTAAATCATCAGCATGCTCTGTATTTCCGGGCTGCTCTACATATTTCATATGGCAAAGTTCACTTCCGAAATCCCTTGTAAACATTGCAATTCTTCTTATTTCACGATAAGTATCCGTAAGCTGGCCATATTCCTTAAGAGGTGCATTAAAATCATAAGACAAAACAGGTAGATCATTAGGATAGCCTGTTTCTCTGCACTCCTGAAGAGTTGTAAGCTTATTGTCAGGATTGGTTCCTCCATGATACATATAGTAACCAAGAAGCGAAACTCCGCATCCCAGTTTTGTCATGGACATAGCACCAATATCTCGTCCTGTTGCCACAGGTCTTCTGTGGTGTGTAACCTGAATGCCGCCGCCAAGCTCAGCCGTAAGAAATGGATATTTATCGATATCAAAGGTTATACCAAATCCAAAGCCATGGTCAGAACCTATATTGTGATCATTACGCTCTTTGGTAAATACATAGTTACCACTTGGTTCAATCTCTGTAAGTCTCTGATCCCAAGGTGCCTCGCAGTATCCTCCCATTACAGGAGTCATACCGCCGGTAACTGCTCCGCCCCAGCCTGTAGCTGTAAAAATAGGCACATCAAAGCCCAGCTCCAAAGCAAGATCATGAAGAGTTCTCATATGCTCTTCACCCTCTTCCCCTGTTTTGCCGCCTACATGACCATATTCATTTTCAATCTGAACACCGATAACAGGACCACCGTCTTTTATAAAAAGACCCTTAGCCTGTTCAAATATCTTAGTATAAAAATCTCTTACATGAGCCATATATTCCGGTGCATTGGTTCTGCATTCATAACCTTTTTCTTCTGCTTCCTTTAAAAGCCAGTCCGGAAATCCACCATTTCTTACTTCACCATGTGCCCATGGGCCAATTCTGAGAATACAGTAAAGACCACACTTTTTGATAGTCTCAAGAAATCTTCTAAGATCCCTCTGTCCGCCAAATTCATATTCTCCCTGAACCTCTTCATGATGCATCCATATAGTATAAAGAGAGACAATATCAACGCCTCCCGACTTCATCTTGCACAGTTCCTCTTCCCAGTAGCAGGTAGGATACCTTGAAAAATGCATCTCGCCCATAACCGGAAACCACGCCTTTCCGTCCACAGTAATAGCTTCCGGGGTTACATTTATAACTGAATTCGCTGTAATTTTCATTGTAAATATTTATTCCTTTATCGTATTAAATTATTTCGTGCTTTCTTTTAGTATAACCTCATAGTTTCTAAGCATCACATTGTGTACTTCTTCACCGCTTATCTTATCAAGCAGTAATTTAAATGCTGTTGACCCAAGCTTTCTCACATTAAAATTAAGTGAAGTCACTGCAGGTACCGCACTCTCAAGAATGGAACTATTGTAAAAAGAAGCTATTCTAAGGTCTTCCGGAATATGAATTCCCTTAAGTCTGCAATGAGCCAGAACCTCCCCTGCTATGCTGTCATCCATGCATATAACACAGTCAACCTTTCTGTCTGCCATCTCCTCTACAATTCCTCCAAGCTTATATTCTTTATCAACATTTAGGAAAACGAGATTTTCATCCACTGACTCACCTATTTTCTCATGAGCAGCTTTAAATCCGTTATATCTGGTTCTGGTTATCACATGATTGGTGGATCCGCCTATAAGGCCTATTTTATTCATTCCCTTGGCAAGCAAAATAGATGTCAATTCTTTACAGGCTTCAAAATTATCATTATCAATCTGTAAAATACTGTCATCATCACTACTTCCTATCGCCACAAAGGGAACACCTGAAGCCTTAAGATATGCAGCGGGAAGATCGTCTACCAAAGTTCTTGTAAGAACTACTCCATCAACCTTTTTATTCTCAACAATCCGTCTAAGACTTGATATATCATTACCAAGTATCATTGAAACCAGAATATCATATCCGTAGCCCGCAGCTGTCTCGCTCATTCCAATAAGACATTTTTGAAAAAAAGGAAGATCAACAGCCTCTATATCTCCGGGCCAGACAACTGCAATATTATAGGTTTTCTTACTTATTCCACTCTTTGAAAGGGCATTCGGAGTATAATTATGTTCTTCTATATATTTTTTTACACGACGTTTGGTATCTGAACCAATACGTCCTTTACCGGATATAGCTCTTGAAACTGTTGTCTTAGAGACACCCAGTGCTTCAGCTATATCGCTGATAGTAAGCTTTTCATCTCCCATAAGTCACCCCTATAAGTTTATTCAAAACAGGGGCCCGCTTAAAAAAGCGAGCCCATTATAATCCGGTCAAACCTGTAGTCAAAAGGGCCTATGTTCGCCATAACATTTTTTATCAGCCCTTTACAGCACCACCTGTTACACCTTCTACATAATATTTCTGTAAGAACATGAATAAAAGTGTAACCGGAACTGCTACCACAATACCGCCTGCACAGAATCTTGTGAAATAGCCCTGATAGTCACCTACTACCATCCATCTCTGCATAGCAACCGCTACGTTGTAACTTGAATCGTGACCAAAAGCTATATAAGAAGCAAATACGTAATCGCACCATGGACCCATAAATGCAACAAGTGCTGTGTAAATGATAATAGGCTTTGACATAGGTATTGTCATGGTAAAGAAAACTCTTGCGCGGGAAGCTCCGTCAATTCTTGCGGCCTCATCAAGGGCTTTTGGAATTGTATCAAAGTATCCTTTACATACATAGTATCCCATACCTGAACTTGCAATAGATACAAGGATAAGACCAGGTACTGCACCTGCCTGTGTAAGTCCAACCTGCTTAAGAAGGAAGTACAGACAGATCATGGTAAGGAATCCCGGGAACATACCTAAGATAAGCCAGAATCTCATAAGAAGAGTTCTTCCTTTAAAACGCATACGAGATAAGGCATAACTTACACATAATACAATAATTGTATTAAAAATGGAAACAAATATTGAAATAACCAGTGTATTTAAATACCATCTGACGTAATTGGTGCTTCCGTCAAACAGGAATTTATAATTGTCTAATGAAAATGTCTTAGGAATAATATAATCTACCATTCCGCCATACTCTACATTAGAATCAAATGATCTGAAGCTGGACATTAAAAGTCCAAAATAAGGAAACAGCCAGATCAGACTTATAAGAATAAGTATTATATATGAAACAATATTACTGATAGTTCTTTTTCTTTTCATTGAACCAGGATTTGTATTAGCCATTATTGGAATCCCTCCTCGTCTTTAACTGATGGTAAGAAGTTATATACCACAAGACTTATTACAGCTGTAACAACGAATACCATAATACCGATAACAGCCGCCATACGATAGTTGGTATCATTAATTGTCATCTTATAGAGCCATGTAATAAGAAGATCTGTACGTCCTGCTCCTCCAACAAGGTTACCTGTCTTAGGTGCGCCCTGAGTAAGAAGGAATATAACGTTAAAGTTATTAAGGTTTCCTGTATACTGTGTAAGAAGGAATGGTCCTGTTACAAACAGCATATAAGGCATTGTTATGTGACGGAACATCTGCCATGATGTAGCACCGTCAATACGTGCACTTTCATAGAGATCTTCCGGAATATTCATAAGAAGTCCTGTTGCAATAAGCATCAGGTAAGGAATACCAATCCAGATATTAACAACGATAATTGTAATCTTAGCAAGTGTAGGATTGGTCCAGAAAGGAATTGCAGAGCTTATAACACCCCACTTTAATAAGTATCCGTTTATAAGACCATCGCTGGCAAAGAGCTTAGATACATACAAAAGAGATACAAACTGAGGTACGGCAATTGTCATAACAAGAATAGTTCTCCAAAGCTTTTTGAATTTGATACCCTTCTTGTTAATAAGCATAGCTACTGCGATACCAAGGAAATAATCAATAAATGTTGCAAAAAATGCCCAGACAAGAGTCCAGATAAGTACTGTTACAAAAGTACCACCAAAACCGGCAGTTCCAAATGAAAACAGATTTCTAAAGTTCTCAAGGCCAACCCAGGTAAATAAATTTGAAGGTGGCTGATGATTGGCATCATAATTGGTAAATGCCACGCATATCATGAATATAATAGGTAAAACAGTGAAAACAAATATTCCTGTAACAGGAAGTGCTAAAAGAGTTTTATCAAAGCGAGAATCAAACAGTGATGCAAAATCTTCTTTATTTGAAGGAAGTTTTTTGCCGTTTGAAAGAATAAGCTGCTCATTACGATTTACTCTGACATTGATTCTCCAGATTGCAATAAATGCAATAACCGCAAATAAAGTAAGTAAGCCAAATAAAAGAATAAGGAAACTGTTATCCCCATATACAGTTGTACGTCCCTGCTTGGTTGTGGCTACAGTACCTAAAGTGCCAAGCTTAGACAAATAGTCCCATCCAAAGGCGAAAATAAAATATAAAAGTCCAACTTCCACAGCTAAAAGAGCAAGTCCTCTCAGCCATAATCCACGAAGTAAAGAACCAAATCCAAAAATTATAAATGATATTCTTGTCTTCCAATCGCCTTCTTTAAATGTCAGACCAATATCTTTTATATCATTACCAAGAACTCCAAAGAAATTTGCTAACGCATTTTTCTTAGCCTGGCCACCCGTTGTATTAGCCATACCGTTTCCTCCAAGTTTCTCTTTACAGTAATTCTTCCGGCAAAAAGTATTACTCTCTGCCGGAAGAACATTAAGTACAATTTCAAATTTCTAAAATACTCTGGCAGCTGATGCCTGCGTATTTATTATTTTGCATAAGACTCAAGGTCAGCCTGATAAGCTTCAAGAGCTGCTGCTAAATCTTCATCAGAAGCTGTCTTGAATGAATCCTGAACATCACCTGCAAGTGACTCAGCACGTGTCCAGTAATCACCAGGATAGTTACCCTGAGGAATTGTGTACTCAAACTGATCTGCAAGAGCTGCAAGAGCTTCGTTAGCCTGAACTGCATCAGAAGCCTGTGCATTTAAGTTTGAAGGACCCCATTCAACTGCTTCAAATCTTGCAAGCTGAACTTCTTCACTTGTAAGGTAGTAAGCAAGGTCATCACAAATCTGAAGCTTGTCTGCATCTTCCTGAGGCTTTACACCAAGAAGTTTGCATCCGTTAAATCCGCTAAGCTGATATTCATTTCCATCAGAACCTGTAAATGTAGGAAGCTTTGCACAAGCATAGTTGTCACCAAGAACTTCCTTAACTGTTCCTGCATCCCATGTTCCATCAATAATAGCTGCATAGTTTACTGCATCACCTGCTGAAGAACCTGGCTGATAAGCTGATGAAGAAGCAACTTCAATCATCTCTTTAAGAGCTACAAGACCTGCATCTGAAGCATAGTCAACATTGCAAGCTGTGAAAGCACCTGTATCATCTGTATCATATGTAAGTGTGCATCCTGTTCCAAAGAAGAATGCTACCTGATACCAACCTGTCATATCCATGTAGAAGCTCTTTCCTGCTGCTTCGCACTGTTCAAGAATACCTTCAAGAGTAGAAGGATCTGTAACAACACTCTTATCATAGTACAGGAAGTATCCGTTATCTGCTGTCATAGGATAAGCATATAATGTATCGCCAACCTTACCGGCTTCAACAACACCTGCTGAGTTAGCAGACTCAACATCTGCAAGGAAATCAGGGTTAACTTCTTCAAGAGCACCTGCTGTTACAAGTCTTGTAAGCTGATCCTGAGCGAATCCGTAAATATCAGCACCTGCTGTTACGTCTGTGATCATGTTTCCTGCTGCATCGCCTTCACCTACAGCTTCAACTGTAAATGTAACGCCTGCATACTGAGGATAAAGTGTCTTAAATGCTTCGATCTGCTCGTTAGTGAAATCTACAACATTTTCAGCAACCCATACCTTAACTTCTTTTCCATCGTAAGCTGCAGGATCAACTGCTTCTGCAACTTCCTCTACAGCCTCTGCAACCTCTGAAGCAGCTTCTGTAGCTGTCTCAGCTGTCTCTGTTGCTGTTTCAGCAACCTCAGTAGCTGTCTCTGTAACTGTCTCCGCTGTGTCTGATGCAGAACCGCATCCAGCAAGCATGCTTGCTGCAATTGTTGTTGTCATCAAAACTGATACCAATTTCTTTTTCATCTTTTTCCCTCCATATAAAAGATAAATAGTTATGCGCAACCTCATGCGCAATTCACTTACTAAATATAGTTTATGCTCTTCTCTTTTTGTTGTCAATCTATACATTTTGATGATAATTTTTTGTTTTTGTTGTGCATTTTGTATATATGCCGCATATTTACTGGGTTTGTCGGCAACGTTACCGTAAAATTTTCAATTTACTTTTTAGCCTTTATTTACGGCTAGGAAATCGGTTTCCTTCGGAAGTGCGCACTGTGGTTGCGTTTTGGAAACGGTGCCGCAATTGTAGTTTCTTATTTTTGCGCATAAATGATGTTTTTACGGCATTTGAGCAACAAAAAAGCGTAGAATGTGCAAAAATGCTACATTCTACGCTCCAAATCAGCGCAATATCATATTAAAACTGCTTTAACATATACTCTTATTTTCATCCTCCGAAGAGTCCTTAGGTTCATGCATAATAGCAAAATAATTCATTACCAGTCCCAGGACACCGTATCCAAGAACGGAGGTGTCTATTTTTCTCTCAAAAATCATATATACCGCATTCCATACCACAATGATCACAAGGCATACAAGAATCGGAATATATTTTGATCTGCAAAGCTTACCGGTATGAATGATACCCTTAATAAGCTCATAAGCCACAAAAAACAACATTGAATAACACAAAGTCAGATGAAAATTAAAATACCATCCATGATTTACTCTAAAGTAAAATTCACCACTGTCTGTAATAATAGGATAACATGTAAAAACATTATCCGTAAAATTATTGGCCAGTATGGATATAGAATCAAAAGCCACTACTCCTGTAAGTATGCTGTAAGCAACATCGGATTTTTTGCCATTTGTATAAATAAAGCAAAAATCTATCAAAAACAACAGCATCCAGTCTATTGTGGAAAAAAACACACTAAACCCAAAACTTACATAGGCCTCTGAAACTGCAATAAGTGTAACTGCCCTGGCCAAAACTGCTATTATTGATACATTTAATAATCGCTGTGCATATTTTGACAAAGGTTTATGTATTTTCCCTATGCTAAGGGTGCAAAAAATCAGCACCATTGCTACTCCCAAAAACAGGAGTATGTACAATTCTTTCATACTATATTATTTTCCTCATAAAAAATTACTGATTAGTCCCATACTTTTCATATAGTTCTTTGAAAGTTTCAATATCAGCGGAATCCACTGATTTTTGAAGCTCTATTATTGTATCGGATACGTTTCCACCGTTAGATGCAAAAGATTCAACGGCTTCTTTAAGGATGCCGTTGTCAGAATATTTATCCAATAGCTCATCTACGGTTTCCTGATCGGATTGATCCATATTTTCTTTAATATCCGAAAGTGTATATTCCCCATCTGTAGCTTGAGATACCAACTCATCTACCGCTTTTCTGGTAATAGTCCTGTTTACCATTTTTAATACACCGGCTTCACTATTATCAATATCTGCTTTGTCAGAATTTGTTTTTAAATAGCTGTAACCAATATACACGATTCCAACCGCTAAAACCAGCAGCAAACTTCTAAAAAATAGCCTTCCAAAAGAACTTTTTTTGTGACTTTGTCTACTCATATCACTCCCACAAATTATCCAAAGGCTGATCATTTAATGATTCATCACCTTCAGCTTTCTTCTCCTCTTTTTGATTTAATGCTCCTATAACTATATCTTCACTATGATCAATATCTTTATCCACTGTAATAGCATCGCTACTTACTGATTCTGCATTTTCTTCTGTATTCTGAATATCTACTGCATTCTCGGAATCAGATACATCTGCAGAAGCTTCTGTATTATCTTCGATGGACGGATTATCTGTAACAGGACCGGATACGGGATTATTTGTCACGTACTCTTTAGTCTCAGAATCATAGCTTTGATTATCAATTGAAGCCTCTACAGGATATGTAATCCCGAGATTCTTACGAATAAAATCCATCATATTAAGCATTTTAAGAGTTTCTGCATGAGGCATTTCAGGACATTCCTTCCATCCCTCTTTAATAGCTCTTACGCAGGATTGTATCTCGTACTCATAACCTGTTATCTGTTTAGGCTTTTTATAAAATCCAACCTTGTTATAGGCTGCATCATAAACTGTAATGCTTTCAAAGTTATTTATATTATCTACAACAATATATCCCTTTGTTCCGTAGATAATACCGCTTCTGTCACTAACACCAAGTGTGGATACACTTAGAGATGCCATTTGTCCGTTTTTGTATCTCAAAGTAATATTTTCCTGCTCATCAAGCCCATTAGCATTGTAGGTGCACATAGAAGAAATATCAGATACATCATTACCAAATACCATTGATGCAAAATTAAGGCAATATACCCCAATATCTAAAAGTGCCCCGCCACCAAGTGATGGCTCCTGAATACGTTTTTTCCAGGCAATATTATAGCTGAGATTTGCAGTAAGCATTGTGGGCTCACCTATAACATGGCTGGCAAGTATCTCACTAAGTTTTGTTCTTAAAGGCATAAACCTGGTCCACATTGCTTCAGAAACAAATACACCCTTTTCTTCGGCATATTTAAAAATCTGAGTAGCCTGCTTTTCATTAAGCATAAAAGCCTTTTCGCACAATACTGCCTTACCTGCTGAAATTGCAAGCTTAACATTATTAAAATATCCTGGAGGTTCTTATGATTGGTGATTTTAGAATAGGAATAATGGGAACCGGTAACATCGCAGAAAAAATGGCTAAGACCATTAAATCTACAAAGGGTGTTATAAATTATGCCGTTGGTTCAAGGGATCTGCAGAGAGCTCAGGAATTTGCCAAGACCAATGGCGTCAAGAAAGCATACGGCTCCTATGAAGAACTGGTGAATGATCCAAAGGTGAGCCTTATATATGTGGCTACACCCCATTCAGAGCATTTTGATAATGTTAAGCTTGCAATTTCAGCAGGTAAGGCAGTATTGTGCGAAAAGGCTTTTATGCTTAATGAAAAGCAGGCTACTCAGATTTT